>NZ_JBHYGR010000008.1:94283-118780 GCF_042738155.1 Kitasatospora sp. NPDC059088
CCGCTTGGGGGGGGGGTCCGCGGCCGGCCGCGCCTCCTTCTGCCCACTCCCCTTTCCTCCGGGCCCCCCCGTCCCTGGGGCGGGCGCGGGGGGCCGCCCCCCCCCCCCCCCCCACCCCAGCTGAACCCGCGTCAGCCACCGGCACGGACCTCACCACCCGACGGTCGAGGACCGAACCCCAGCACAGCGCAGGACGGCACCCGGCAGAGCCGCCGAAGGCCGAGACAGAGGGAGAAACCACATGGCCAGCAAGGCTGAGAAGATCGTCGCCGGTCTCGGCGGCATCGACAACATCGAAGAGGTCGAAGGCTGCATCACCCGCCTGCGCACCGAGGTCAAGGACGCCTCCCTCGTCGACGAGGCCGCCCTCAAGGCCGCCGGCGCCCACGGCGTCGTCAAGATGGGCACCGCGATCCAGGTCGTCATCGGCACCGACGCCGACCCGATCGCCGCCGACATCGAGGACATGATGTGAGCTGAGCCACCCGGGCTCGCACACCACCGCTCCACCACCCACGGCCCGCCGACCCGCTCAGGGGGACGGCGGGCCGAGGCACATCCGGAACCGGCGATCGGAACGGCTACGCTCAGTGGCTATGTCACGTATCGACGGCCGCACCCCCGACCAGCTCCGCCCCATCACCATCGAACGAGGCTGGAGCAAGCACGCCGAAGGCTCCGTCCTCGTCTCCTACGGCGACACCAAGGTGCTGTGCACCGCCAGCGTCACCGAGGGCGTCCCGCGCTGGCGCAAGGGCAGCGGCGAAGGCTGGGTCACCGCCGAGTACTCCATGCTCCCGCGCGCCACCAACACCCGCGGCGACCGCGAATCCGTCAAGGGCCGCATCGGCGGCCGCACCCACGAGATCAGTCGGCTCATCGGCCGTTCGCTGCGCGCCGTCATCGACCACCGCGCCCTCGCCGAGAACACCATCGTCCTCGACTGCGACGTCCTCCAGGCCGACGGCGGCACCCGCACCGCCGCCATCACCGGCGCCTACGTCGCCCTCGTCGACGCCGTCTCCTGGGCCCGCGACCGCAAGCTCCTGCGCGCCAAGGGACAGCCCATCACCGGCGGTGTCAGCGCCGTCAGCGTCGGCATCATCGACGGCGTCCCCATGCTCGACCTCCAGTACGAGGAGGACGTCCGCGCCGAGACCGACATGAACATCGTCTGCACCTCCGACGGCCGCTTCGTCGAGGTCCAGGGCACCGCCGAAGGCGCCCCCTTCGACCGCGCCCTGCTCGACCGGCTGCTCGACCTCGGCACCCTCGGCTGCGCCGAACTCGACCAGATCCAGCGCAAGGCCCTCGAAGGCTGAACCGCCCCCCGGGGCAGAACTCTTCGGGCTGAACCGGGCCCGGCCCGCTGTACACGCGCGGCCCGCAGCCCGTACGGTTCCCGCAGCACCCCGCTGCGGGAACCGCGCCCCGTCCGCGCGCGTCCTCCCCACGGAACCCGCGCCCCAGGAGGACCGGATGGCCTCGTCGAGCATCGCCCGCCCCGCCGCCCTCGCCGTGGCCGCACTGATCGCGATCCTCCCGCTCAGCATGGTGAGTTGCTCCGCCGCCCAGAAGGCCATCGACTGCGGCAACACCGCCGTCAAGGTCACCGGCGACCTCGCCGACCTCACCAAGGCCTACGACAACTCCAGCAACGACTCGGCCGCCGCCGGCAAGGCGCTCCAGAAGCTCAAGGGCGACCTCGACCAGATCGGCAAGAACTCCAAGAACACCGACGTCGCCAAGGCCGTCACCGACCTCAAGACGCAGGCCGACAAGGTCCAGCAGGCCGTCGACCGAAACCAGGCCCCCGACCTCAAGCCGCTCGGCGACGCGGCCGGCAACCTCACCTCGGTCTGCACCGGCTGACCCCCCCGCCGGATCTCGGTAGGGTGGGCGATATGTCCACCCGCCTGATCCTCGCCACCCGCAACCAGCACAAGGTCGCCGAGCTGCGCGCCATCCTCGCCGACGCCGGCCTGGACGTCGAACTCGTCGGCGCCGACGCCTACCCCGAGATACCGGACGTCCCCGAGACCGGCGTCACCTTCGCCGAGAACGCCCTCCTCAAGGCCCACGCCCTCGCCCGCGCCACCGGACTGCCCGCCGTCGCCGACGACTCCGGCCTCTGCGTGGACGTCCTCAACGGCGCGCCCGGCATCTTCTCCGCCCGCTGGGCCGGCAAGCACGGCGACGACCTCGCCAACCTGAACCTGCTGCTCGCCCAGCTCTCCGACATCGCCGAACCCCACCGCGGCGCCCACTTCTTCTGCGCCGCCGCCCTCGCCCTGCCCGACGGCACCGAGCGCGTCGTCGAGGGCCGCCTCCTCGGCACCCTGCGCACCACCCCGGCGGGCGACGGCGGCTTCGGCTACGACCCGATCCTCCAGCCCCTCGGCGAGACCCGCACCTGCGCGGAACTGACGGCGGACGAGAAGAACGCCATCAGCCACCGCGGGAAGGCCTTCCGCGGCCTCGCCCCGGTGGTCAAGGACCTCATCGGCTGACGCACCGTCCGCTGAACACCGAAGGCCCGCCCCGGGATGATCCGGGGCGGGCCTTCGATTCTTAGGCTAGTGCGGCCTGAGGGACTCGAACCCTCACGAGATTTCTCCCACGGGCACCTAAAACCCGCGCGGCTGCCGGTTACGCCAAGGCCGCAAGGCTCTCAGTCTAGAGCTTCGGCTCCGGTGGCAACACCGCGATTCGCGGTGGCGCCGCGGGCTCGTGGCGCCGCCGCGGACGGTCGCCGCTGCCGATGGGGTGGCAGTTCGGGCAGGATGGGTGGCGGGTGGTGGGCCGGACTCCCGACCGGGCGGGTTTCGGCCAGGGGTGACCGGTTTGTCGAGGGGTTCCGACCTGTGATGTTTGGTTGTTGATTACCAATTGGTACAGACCTATTGACCTATGTGGTTCAGACCACATAGCTTCTGCGCCAATTGGAATCCCCCACGTGCGTGCTCCCCCACAGGTACGCGCCGACACTCTCTCCTGGAGGACCGAGTGTTGATCCGTAGTACGGCGGAGCGGCGTCCCACCGCTGTGATCCGCCGCAAGAGTGCCCGGGCGGGCGTGGCGTCGTTGGCGGCAGTCTCGCTGGCGGGGCTGTTGATGGCGACGCTGGGTGCGGCGCCCTCGCAGGCGTCGGCGGCCGTCGACAACGCGGCCTGTCGGCCGGACGGGCTGTACCAGACGCCCGGAGTGGACGTCCCGTACTGCTCGGTCTACGACACGAGCGGGCGCGAGAAGATGGGCGCGGACCACCAGCGCCGCATCATCGGGTACTTCACCGGCTGGCGCACCGGCAAGAACGGCGACCAGCCCTACCTGGTGAGCGACATCCCCTGGGACAAGGTCACCCACCTCAACTACGCCTTCGGGCACGTCGGCGGCGACAACAAGCTGTCGGTCGGCACGGACGGCCCGACCAACGAGGCCACCGGGATCTCCTTCCCGGGGGTGCCGGGGGCGGAGCTGGACCCGACGCTGCCGTACAAGGGCCACTTCAACCTGCTGACGAAGTTCAAGAAGCAGTACCCGAACGTCAAGACCCTGATCTCGGTCGGCGGTTGGACCGAGACCGGCGGCTACTTCGGGGACGACGGCAAGCGGGTGAACTCCGGCGGCTTCTACTCGATGACGGTCAACCCGGACGGCAGCGTCAACCAGGCCGGGATCGACACCTTCGCCGCCTCCTCCGTCGACTTCATCCGCAAGTACGGCTTCAACGGCGTCGACATCGACTACGAGTACCCGACCTCGATGAAGGACGCCGGCAACCCGCTGGACTGGCAGCTCGCCAACGCCAAGCGCGGTTCGCTGGCCAAGGGCTACGCGGCGCTGATGAAGTCCCTGCGGGAGAACCTGGACAAGGCGGGTGCCGCCGACGGCAAGCACTACCTGCTGTCGGTCGCGGCGCCGTCCTCCGGGTACCTGCTGCGCGGCATGGAGACCTTCCAGGTCGCCCAGTACCTGGACTACGTCAACATCATGTCGTACGACCTGCACGGCGCCTGGAACAAGTACGTCGGCCCGAACGCCTCGCTCTACGACGACGGCAAGGACGGCGAGTTGGCCGCCGCCAACGTGTACGGCACCGGCCAGTACGGCGGCATCGGCTACCTGAACGCGGACTGGTCGTACCACTACTTCCGCGGCGCGATGCCGGCCGGCCGGATCAACGTCGGCCTGCCGTACTACACCCGCGGCTTCAAGAACGTCCAGGGCGGCACCAACGGCCTCTGGGGCACGGCCTCCGCGACCAGTTGCCCGGCCGGTTCGGGCCTGACCTCCTGCGGTGACGGCGCGGTCGGCATCGACAACATCTGGAACGACAAGGACGACGCGGGCAAGGAGTCCCCGGCCGGGTCGAACCCGATGTGGCACGCGAAGAACCTGGAGAAGGGCATCCTGCCCGACTACCTGGCCAAGTACGGCGTGACCGACACCGCCCTCCAGGGCAGCTACACCCGCAACTACAGCTCCTCGCTGGTGGCGCCGTGGCTGTGGAACGACACCAAGAAGGTGTTCCTGTCCACCGAGGACGAGCAGTCGGTGGGCGCCAAGGCGGACTACATCGTCAACCAGGGCGCCGGCGGCACGATGATCTGGGAGCTCGCCGGCGACTACCGCTGGGACGCCACCGCCAACGGCGGCAAGGGCGAGTACGTGCCCGGTTCGACGCTGACCTCGCTGATGTACGACAAGTTCAAGGCGGCGAGTCCGTACGGTGCGCTCCGCTCGACGGTGGCGCTGCCGCAGCAGACCCTGCCGATCGACGTGTCGTTCACCAACTTCGCGCTGGGCGACTCCAACTACCCGATCAACCCGAAGCTGCACATCGTCAACAACTCGACGGTGACCCTGCCGGGCGGCACCGAGTTCCAGTTCGACTACAGCAACTCGGCGCCGGGCAACGCCAAGGACCAGTCCGGCTTCGGGCTCCAGGTGATCAGGCAGGACAACCCGGGCCCGGGCAACGTCGGCGGGTTGAAGGGCACCTACAACCGGGTGTCGGTCAAGCTGCCGGGCTGGCAGTCGCTGGCGCCGGGCGCCTCGGTGGACATCGACTTCGTCTACTACCTGCCGGTGTCCACGCCGTCGAACTGGACGGTCAACGTGGGCGGCACGCTGTACGGGATCAAGGGCGACCTGACCCGGGGCGCGGTGGACGGCGGCACGCCGACCCCGACGCCGACCCCGACCGGCACGCCCACCGGGACCCCGACGGGCACGCCCACCGGTACGCCGACCCCGACCCCGACCGCGACCCCGACCTCCGGCGCCTGCACGGCCGCCCCGGGCTGGGACGCGGGCACCACCTACGCGACGCCGACCAAGGTGTCCTGGAAGGGCCACTACTACCAGAACAAGTGGTGGACCAAGGGCGACGATCCCTCCGCCAGTGGCGCCTGGGGCGTCTGGAACGACCTCGGGGCCTGCTGAGCCCGACGGCTCACGGCTGACGGCTGACGGCAGTCACCCGGGGTGAGGAACGGCGGTGGCGGCACACCCGGTCGGGGGGTGGGCCGCCACCGCTTCGTTCTCGTTCGGGAGGCTCAGGCCTCGACCTTGAGGTCGCGCAGCAGCTTGGCGACGTGGCCGGTGGCCTTGACGTTGTAGAGGGCGCGCTCGACCTTGCCCTGCTCGTCCACGACGATCGTGGAGCGGATCACGCCCTGGTAGGTGCGGCCGTAGTTCTGCTTCTCGCCGTAGGCGGCGTAGGCCTCCAGGACCTTGTTGTCCGGGTCGGAGAGCAGGGTGACCTTGAGGTCCTCCTTCTCGCGGAACTGGCCGAGCTTCTCCGGCTGGTCCGGGGAGATGCCGATGACGTCGTAGCCGGCGCCCGAGAGGACCGCCAGGTTGTCGGTGAAGTCGCAGGCCTGCTTGGTGCAGCCGGGGGTGAGCGCCTTCGGGTAGAAGTAGACGATGACCTTGCGGCCCAGGTGGTCGGCGAGCGAGACCTGGTTGCCGTCGGCGTCGGACAGGCTGAATGCGGGTGCGGTGTCGCCGGGCTGGAGACGCTCAGTCACGGTCGTACTCTCCTGGAGGCTGGGACGGACGGTCGTACCACGGCAAACTTACCTCCGTTGGTGGGTGGGGCCGCGCGCCCGTGCGTGGCAGCTGACAAACTGGGTTGGTCGCAGAGGACGACAGGACTACATCGGCAAGTGAATGGGGTGGCCCGAGTGGGCGACGCGAGCACGCAGGACAAGCCGGCGCGGACGGCTGCGCAGATCGAGGCGGACATCGAGCGCACCCGTGACCGGCTGGCGTCGAACCTGGACGAGCTGGCCGTGCGGATCCACCCGAGCACCATCTCCGCGCAGGTCAAGGCGAAGGCGATGGCCACCGTCGAGGAGAAGACGGCCCGGGCGTACGTGGCCGCGAACGGCCTGGTGGAGAAGGTCAAGGCGCAGTTCGTGGACGAGAAGGGGCAGCCGCGCAAGGAGCGGATCGTCCCGGTCGCGCTGGTCGGCCTCGGCCTGGTGGTGCTGCTGTCTTCCTCGCGCAAGCGCCGCGAGGACTGAGCAGAGGGCCGGGCACCGGATCGGGCAGGACGTCCGGAGGGGCCGGGACGCCGATGGGCGGCCCGGCCCTTCCGCATGCCGGGCCAGCGTCACGCGCCGCGCCCGGGGGCGGTACCTTCGGGACCGTGAGTACGAACGACGAACCGACCCCTTCCGACCACGGGCACGACGAGGTGCGGCACGACCGGCTGGGCGAGAAGCTGCCGATCCGGATGCTGCACGACCGCGTGCTGGTGCGCATCGAGGGCAGCGAGGGCGAGCGCCGCTCGACCGGCGGCATCCTGATCCCGGCGACCGCGGAGCTGTCCAAGCGCTGCACCTGGGCGGAGGCGGTGGCGGTGGGTCAGAGCGTGCGCGCGGTGGAGCCCGGCGACCGCGTGCTGTACGACCCGGAGGACAAGCTGGAGGTGGAGGTCCGCGGCGCCACCTACGTGCTGCTGCGCGAGCGGGACCTGCACGCGGTGGCGGCGTCGCGCTTCGGGGACACGGAGGGGTCGACCGGGCTGTACCTCTGATCGGGCCGCCCTGCTGGCCGGGTGCCCTACGCGAGCAGGCCGCCGCCGTCGACGGTGAGGACGGTGCCGGTGGCGAAGCGCTGGTCCATCAGGTACGCGTAGGCCTCGGCGGTGTCCTCGGGGTCGCCGATCCGGCGGAGGGGGAGGGCGGCGGCGGTCCGGGCGTACAGCTGCTCGCGGTCGGTCTCGGGGAGGCCGGACCAGAGCGGGGTGCGGATCATCCCGGCCCGGACGGCGTTGACCCGGATCGGGGCGAGTTCCACGGCCAGCGCCCGGACGAGGGCTTCGACCGCGCCGCAGATGCTCGCGGGGACGCTCCAGCCCGGCACCGGGCGCAGGCCGGCGGTGCCGGAGGTGAGGGTGATCGAGCCGCCGGGGCGCAGCTGCGGGGTGGCGGCGCGGACGGCGTCGAGGGCGCCGAAGTAGCGCAGGGTGAAGAGGGCGCGGGCGGCGTCGAGGTCCATGGCGTCGACGGTCATCAGGGCCAGCGGGTCGCCTGCGGTGTAGACCAGGTGGTCGAGCGGGCCGAGGCGGTCGAAGAGGGCGCTGACCTGGTGGGTGTCGGTGAGGTCGGCGGTCTCGGCGGCGGTGCCGGTGGGCAGGGTGGCGAGGGCGCGGTGGGCGCTGTCGGGCCGGCTGGAGACGACGGTGACGCGGGCGCCGCGTTCGGCGGCGAGGGCGGCGGTGGCGAGGCCGATGCCGGAGGTGCCGCCGAGGACGACGACGTGCTGTTCCTTGAGGGGCATGGTCGTGCCTTTCGTGGTGGGGCGGGGGGCTTGGGTCGATGGTGCTCCGGGCGGGGTGGTGGCGTCCAAGACCTGTTCGGTCGGCTGTCATACCCTCGGGGTATCAGCGGGGAGTGGTGAGCGGGGTGGCGGTGGCGGTGGACGTCGATCTGCGGAAGCTGCGGTATTTCGTCGCGGTGGCAAGGGAGTTGCACTTCGGTCGGGCGGCGGTGGAGTTGCACATCGCGCAGCCGGTGCTGTCGCGGCAGATCCGGTCGTTGGAGGCGGAGTTCGGTGCGCAGTTGTTCCGGCGTGACCGGCGGTCGACCGAACTGACGGACGCGGGGCGGCAGTTGTTGGAGGACGCGCCGCCGTTGCTGGCGGCGGCGGAGGCGTTGCGGCGCCGGGTGGGGCGGTCGGGGGAGGGGTCGGGGGAGGGTCCGGCGCGGTTCGTGGTGGGGTTCATGCCGGGGGTGGCGGTGACGGCGGCGGTGCGGGGGCTGCGCGGGCGGCATCCGGGGCTGGCGGTGGAGGTGGTGCGGACCTCCTGGGCCGATCAGGCGCGGATGGTGCTGGACGGCCGGGTGGACGTCTCCTGCGTGCGGTTGCCGGTGGACCGGCAGGGTCTGGTGCTGCGTCCGCTGTTCGCCGAGCCGCGGGTGGCGGTGTTGCCGGCGGGGCACCGCTTGGCGGGTGAAGTGTCGGTCGTGATGGCCGAGTTGGGTGGTGAGCTGCTGCTGCAGGATCCGGACTTCGTGCCGGAGTGGCGGGATCTGCCGGGGGTGTCCGGGCGGCGGCCGGAGCGGTCGCGGCCGCGGGTGGACACGGTGGAGGAGAAGCTGGAGTACGTGGCGGCGGGGGAGGGGATGGTGGTGCTGCCGTTGTCGATGGCCGCCTTCTACACCCGTGCGGACGTGGTGCACGTGCCGGTGTCGGACCTCGCGCCGCACCGGGTGTGCGTGGCCTGGGCGGCGGGGCGGACGTCGCCGCTGCTCGCGGAGTTCGCGGAGTTGGCCGGGTCCGCGGCGGAGCACCTCGGTTCTGTCGGTGGCAGCCGCTAGGGTCCGGGCATGAGCGTCCCGGTGATCGGTGAGGTGGAGCGGCGGGCCCGGTTGGGGCGGCGGCAGTTGTTGGCGCCGTCGGTGCGGGCGGCGCGGGTGGAGGACGTGGCGGACGCGGTGGTCGGGCTGCACGCCACGGACGCGGCGACGGTGTACCTGTCCGCGTGCGCGCGGCTGGCGGAGCCCTCGGTGGCGGAGGTGGACCGGGCGCTGTACGAGGACGTCTCGCTGGTGAAGCTGCTGTCGATGCGGCGGACGATCTTCGCGGTGACGGAGGGCCTGGCCCCGTACGTGAGTTCGGGGGCGGCGCGGGCGATCGCCGCGAAGGAGCGGGCGGGGCTGCTCAAGCACCTGCGCGACCACGCCGAGGGCTGGGACGAGGCCCGGCTGGCGGAGGCGGAGCGTGCGGTGCTGGCCGCGCTGGCCGTGCGCGGCGAGGCGACGACCAAGGAACTCGGCGACGACGTCCCGCAGTTGCGGGAGACGATGCTGATGTCGGCGGGCAAGGCGTACGAGGCGAAGCAGAGCGTGGGCAGTCGGCTGCTGCGGCTGCTGGCCTCGGACGGGCACGTGCGCCGGTGCCGTCCGCGCGGGTCCTGGTTGAGCAGCAGCTATCCGTGGGCGCTGGTGCCGCAGTGGCCGGACGTGCCGGTGCGGGAGGCGAAGGCGGAGGTGGTGCGGCGCTGGCTGGCGGCGTACGGGCCGGCCGCGGTCGAGGACGTGAAGTGGTGGACGGGCTGGACGCTGGGGGACGTCCGGCGGGCGCTGGCGGACGTGGACGCGCGGGCGGTGGCGCTGGCGGGCGGTGCGGCGGCCGTGGTGCTGCCGGGGGACGAGGGGCCGGTGGCGGCCCCGGAGCCGTGGGCGGCGCTGTTGCCGGCGCTGGATCCGGCGGTGATGGGGTGGCGGGGGCGGGACTGGTACCTGCGGCCGGAGGACGTGCCGGCGCTGTTCGACCGGGCGGGGAACGCGGGGCCGACGGTGTGGTGGTGCGGCGAGGTGGTCGGCGGCTGGGCGCAGCGGGCGGACGGTGAGGTGGTGTGGCGGCTGTTCCGGGACGTGGGGGCGGAGGCGGAGCGGGCGGTCGCGGCGGAGGCGGGGCGGTTGGCGGGGTGGCTGGGGGAGGTGCGGGTGACGCCGCGCTTCCGTACGCCGCTGGAGCGGGAGTTGGTGGCGTAGCGGGAGGTTGAGGACGGGCCCTGGCGGGGGGCGGGGCGCGGCGTCACCCGGTCGCTCACTGGGCCGGGGCGGTGGCCGTTCCGGTGGGCCCGGTGGTGGCGGTGGGCGGGTTGCTGGGGCGTGCGGGCCGGGTCGGGGTGGGCCGGGTGCTGGGGGTGGGCTGTTCCTGGCTGGGGGTGGGCTGGGGGTTCTGCGGGCTGGGGGCGTCGGGGCCGGGCTGCTCGGTGGCGGCGGGGGCGCTGGGGGCGTGGCTGGGGGCGGTGGGTGCGGGCGCGCCGGTGGGGGCGGTGCTGGGGGTGCTGGTGGGGGAGGTGCTGGTGCTGGGCACGGCGGTGGGGGTCCAGGTGTCGGGCCCCTGGTCGCCGCGGCCGGTCTGCAGGTCGAACTGCTGGGTGGGGGTGCCGTTCAGGGCGGCGGTCATGTAGTCGGTCCAGATCCGGGTGGGGAAGGCGCCGCCGTTGACCCGGGTGAGGCCCGCGGTGCCGGCCAGCGGCTCCTTGGCGTGGGTCTTCGGGTTCTCGCGGAACAGGCCGACGGTGGTGGTGAGTTCGGGGGTGTAGCCGGCGAACCAGGCGGAGAGGTTGGCGTCGGTGGTGCCGGTCTTGCCGGCGGCGGGGCGGCCCAGGTCGAGGGCGGCGGCGCCGGTGCCGCGGGGGCTGACGACGTCGCGCAGGACGTCGGTGACGGAGTCGGCGACGGTGCGGCCGACGGCGTCGGTGGCCTTGTGGTCGGGCATCTTGGGGACGTCGATGGCGCCGCCGGGGTTGACCCGTTCGAGTTTCTGGACGGACCAGGGGGTGTGCGCCTGGCCGTGGTTGGCGAGGGTGGCGTAGGCGCCGGCCAGGTCGAGGGCGCTGGGGGTGGCGGTGCCGAGGGTCATCGAGGTGTTGGCCGGGTCCATGCCGCGGACGCTGTCGGGGATGCCGAGTTTGACGGCGGTGTCCCGGACGCGGCCGAGTCCGGCGTCGACGCCCTCCTGGGCGTAGACGGAGTTGACGGACTTGACCATGGCGTAGCGCAGGGTGATGTTGCCGTAGTCGACGTCGTCCTCGTTGGGCGGGGCGTACGGGGTGGGGCCGCCGGTGACGGGGCGTTCGCTGGTGCCGTCGTAGCGGGTCTCGGTGGTGATCGGGCGGCCGTCGACGGAGTGCTGGGCGATCAGGCCGGCGGCGAGGTCGACGGGTTTGAAGGTGGAGCCGATCTGGTTGTCCTGGCGCAGGGCGTCGTTGAAGGGCTGCTTGGCGTAGTCGGGGCCGCCGTAGACGGCGACGACGCGGCCGGTGGCGGGTTCGACGGAGGCGCCGGCGACCCGGACGTCGGTGTCGGTGGCGGGGCGGGCCTTGGGGTCGAGTTCGCTGGTGAGCTCGGACTGGACGGCCTTGACGAAGGCGTCCTGGCGGGGCTTGTCGAAGGTGGTGGTGATCCGCCAGCCGCCGGCCTTGAGGGTGGCGGCGTCGATGGTGCCGGAGGAGATGAGGTAGTCGTCGGCGACGCCGACCAGGTAGCCGGCCTGGCCGGCGAGTCCGGTGGCGGGCTGGGGGTCGATGGGTTCGGGGAAGGTGGTGGCGGTGCGGTCGGCGCTGGTGAGGAAGCCGAGTTGGACCATGCCGTCGAGGGCGTAGTTCCAGCGGGCGAGGGCCTTCTCGCGGTTGGCGGGGGTGGCGGTCCGGACGTCGTAGAGGCTGGGGGCCTGGAGCAGGGAGGCGAGGTAGGCGCCCTGGCCGAGGGTGAGTTGGGAGACGTCGACGCCGTAGTAGGCGTGGGCGGCGCTCTGGATGCCGTAGGCGCCGCGGCCGAAGTAGCTGCTGTTGAGGTAGCCGGCGAGGATCTCGTTCTTGCTGCGCTGCTGGTCGACCTTGAGGGCGATGAAGAGCTCGCGGCCCTTGCGTTCGAAGGTCTGGTCCTGGGTCAGGTAGTAGTTCTTGACGTACTGCTGGGTGATGGTGGAGCCGCCCTGCATGCCCTTGCCGAGCAGGGTGTTCCAGCCGGCCCGGGCCATGCCCCTCAGGTCGATGCCGCGGTTCTGGTAGAAGGTGCGGTCCTCGGCGGAGACGACGGCCTGCTGGGTCGGCAGGGGGATCTGCTCGATGGTGACGTCGGTGCGGTTGACGGCTCCGGTGCGGGCGATCTCGGTGGTGCCGTCGGCGTAGAGGTAGATGTTGTTCTGGGCGGTGGCGTGGGCGTTGGGGTCGGGCACCGGGACGATGACGTAGAGCACGGCGAAGGCGCCGACGGCGAGCAGCAGCAGTGCGGTGAGGGTGCCGAGGGTGATCCGCCAGGTGGGCAGGAGCCGGCGCCAGAGGGGGAGGGCGCGGCGGGCTTCGCGGCGGGCGGCCCGTTTGGCCTGGCGGCGGGTGCTCAACGTCATGGCGGGATTATCTGCTATTTGACGTGGGTTCAGCGGCGGCGGGGGTCTGAACTGCGTGGTTGCGCGTGGCGGTGCGCGCGCCCCGGGGTGCGTCGGAAATCCGGGTGCGGGCTGTGGGGGCCGGCGGTACGGTGAAAGGTGCAAATCGCATAGCGCGTCCACTTCGTCAGCTCCGCACGTCCGGCCCGGTACCCCCGGGGGCGGTCGGTCGGGGCCGCTGGGGTGTGCGCCGACGTCGCGCGGCGCCCGTCTGCGCCCGCAAATGTCGATAAGGAGACAATATGCACGGAGCTTCCACCGCGGAGGCGAGGCCTCCCGATACCGGCACCGCCCTCGGGCTGTACGCCGCCGTCGCCCGCGGCGCCTTCCGCCGCTACTCCACCTACCGGGCCGCCACCCTGGCCGGGACCTTCACCAACACCGTCTTCGGGGTCATCCTGGCCTCCTCCTTCCTCGCCCTCTGGCAGGCCCGCCCCAACCTCGGCGGCTACGACCAGGGCCAGGCCGTCACCTACATCTGGGTCAGCCAGGGCCTGCTGGTCACCGTCGCGGTCTGGGGCGGGGGCTTCCAGGACGAGATCCAGGACCGCTTCCGCAGCGGGGACATCGCCGTCGACCTCTACCGTCCGGTCGACTTCCAGGGCTGGTGGCTGGCCACCGACCTCGGCCGGGCCGGCTTCCAGGCGCTGGTCCGCGGCACCGTGCCGATGCTGTTCGGCGCCCTGGTGTTCCGCACCCGGATGCCCGAGCGGCCGCTGACCTGGGTGTTCTTCCTGCTCTCGGTGCTGCTCGCGCTGCTGGTCAGCTTCGGCGTGCGGTTCCTGGTCTCGATCACCGGCTTCTGGCTGCACGACTCGGAGGGGGTGCGCGCGGTGAGCCTGGTGGTCTCGATGTTCTTCTCCGGGATGCTGCTGCCGATCGTTCTCTTCCCCGGCTGGCTCGGCGACCTGGCCCGGGTGCTGCCCTGGGCGGCCCTGGTCAAGGTGCCGACCGACGTCTTCCTGGAGCGGGCGGGCGGCACCGGGCTGCTCCGGGCGCTCGGCTTCCAGCTCGGCTGGGCGGCCGTGCTGCTGGCCGCGGGCCGGGGCGCGCAGTGGCTGGCGACCCGCCGGGTGGTGGTGCAGGGTGGCTGAGCCGTTCCTCGCCCGGACGTCCTGGGCGGTCCGCTCCTGGTGGATCTGCGCCCGGATGTGGATGCGCTCGATGATGGCCTACCGGGCCTCCTTCCTGCTCAACCTGCTGGCCAGCCTGGTCACCCACTCGCTCGACTTCGTCGTGCTGGTGATCATGTTCCGGCACACCGACCAGCTCGGCGGCTGGCGCCTGCCGGAGATCGCCTTCCTCTACGCCACCGCGACCTTCTCGCTCGGCATCGCCAACCTGCTGGTCGGCTCGGCCGACGGCCTCGGCGTACGGATCATGAACGGTTCGCTGGACACCATGCTGGTCCGCCCCGCGCCCGCGCTCTCCCAGCTGTGCGCCGAGCGGTTCACCCTGCGCCGGCTCGGCCGCCCGCTCCAGGCCGTGATCGTGCTCGGCTGGTCCCTGACCGCCCTGGACGTGCACTGGACCTGGGACCGGGTGCTGCTGGTGCCCGTCCTGCTGGTGTGCGGCAGCGTCATCTTCGGCGCGATCTACGTCGGCGGCGCCACCGTCCAGTTCTGGTGGGGCGAGTCCAAGGAGATCCAGAACTCCTTCACCTACGGCGGCGCGACCCTGCTGCACTACCCGCCGACGGTCTTCGCCAAGGAACTGGTGGCCGGGGCGGTCTTCGGCGTCCCGCTGGCCTTCGTCAACTGGCTGCCCACTTTGCGCATCCTCGACCGGCCCGACCCGCTCGGGCTGCCCACCGCCTTCCAGTACGCCTCCCCGGTCGCCGCCGCGCTCTGCGTCGCCGCCGCCGGGCTGGCCTGGCGGGCCGGACTGCGCGCCTACCGCGGCACCGGCAGCTGACCCCCCGTACCGAAAGGACCCACCGTGGCACTGATCGAACTCCAGGACGTCCACCGCACCTTCACCGTGCGGGCCCGCACCGGCCGGTTCAGCCGGGTCAAGCGCGAGGTGCGCGCGGTCGACGGCCTCAGCTTCACCGTCGAGGCCGGCGAGTGCGTCGGCTACATCGGGCCCAACGGCGCCGGGAAGTCGACCACCATCAAGATGCTCACCGGCATCCTCGTCCCCAGCTCCGGCCGGCTGCGCGTCGCCGGGGTCGACCCGGCCCGCGAACGGGTCACGCTGGCCCGCCGGATCGGCGTCGTCTTCGGGCAGCGCACCACCCTGTGGTGGGACCTCCCGCTGCGCGACTCCTTCGAACTCGCCCGCCGGATCTACCGGATCCCCGACCCGCGGTACCGCGAGAACCTCGGCCGCTGCGTCGAACTCCTCGACCTGGGCGGCCTGTTGGACACCCCCGTACGGCAGCTCTCGCTCGGCCAGCGGATGCGCGGCGACCTCGCGGCGGCCCTGCTGCACGACCCCCGGGTGCTCTACCTGGACGAGCCGACCATCGGCCTGGACGTGGTCAGCAAGGGCCGGGTGCGGGAGTTCCTGCGCGAGGTCAACCGGGACCGCGGCACCACCGTGCTGCTCACCACCCACGACCTCACCGACATCGAGCAGCTCTGCGGCCGGGTGATGGTGATCGACCACGGCCGGGTCGTCCACGACGGCGGGCTGGACGGGCTGCACGCCGCCGGGCGCAGCGAGCGGACCCTGGTGGTCGACCTGGCCGAGGCCCGGCCGGCGATCGAGGTGGCCGGGGCGCGGGTGGTGAAGATCGAGGGGCCGCGCCAGTGGCTGGCCTTCCCGGCGCAGGAGAGCGCGGCGCCGATCGTGGCGGCGGTCGCGGCGCGGTACCCGCTGGTGGACCTCTCGGTGCGGGAGCCGGCCATCGAGGACGTGATCGCGCGGATGTACGCGGAGGTGGCGATCGGCTGAGGGCGGCCCGGGCCGGGGCGGTGGCCGTTCGGGGGTCGACGGTTCGGGCGGGCGTTCGGTGCGCGTCACCCGTCCGGGGAGGGCAGGTGACTCCCCGGCGGGCGGCCGAGTTGGACCGTGCATCGCCGCCGGTCAGCGCGCCGGCGAACCGCCGCTGCCCCGGAGGCCCGCCGCCCGATGACCGTACCCGACGTGACCGTGGTGGTCGCGGTCCACAACACCGTGCCGTACCTCGCCGCGTGCCTGGACTCGCTGGTCGGGCAGTCCCTGGAGCCGGGGCGGCTGGAGGTGGTGGTCGTCGACGACGGCTCCACGGACGGCGGCGAGGTGCTGTTGGACGAGTACGCGGCCCGGCACCCCGGGGTGTTCCGGGTGGTCCACCAGCCCGACCCGGGTGGCCCGGCGGGCCCCACCGACCGCGGCGCGGACCTGGCCCGGGGGCGGTACGTGCTCTTCCTCGGCGCCGACGACCGGCTCGGCGAGGAGGCGCTGGAGCGGCTGGTCGCGGCCGCCGACGCCTGGGGCTCGGACGTGGTCCTCTCGGACCGGCCGTTCACCCTGGAGGCCTGCCTGCGGGCCGTCCGGGTCTCCGTCCCCGCCGACTACGACCACTACGTCCTGGTGCTGCGCGAGGACCGGGGCAACGCCACCGAGCGGGCCTCGGTGCTCGACCGGCTGCGCGGGATCACCGCCCTCCAGCAGGTGGCCGCCGAACTCGCGGATCCCGGGGAGGAGTTGGACGCCATTCGGGTGCGCAGCTTCGCCTGGGACGTGCCCCGGCTGCTCCAGGACGGCTTCCTGTTGCTGGACGACGGGCTGCAACGGCGGGTGTGCGCCGAGGTCGGCCGGATGATCGAGTGCTTCGGCGCCCGCGCGGTGTACGACCGGCTGCCGGTCACCGCCCGGCTGCGGCTCGAACTCGCCGCCGCCGTACGGCCGGGGGCGCTGCGTGACCAGATCCGCTACGAGGCCGCGCACGGCGACCCGCCGGTGGTGGCGGTCGGCCGGCGGCGCTACGCGGGGTACCCGGCGTTCCGGGACGCCCGGCTCGGCCTGCCCGACGGGCTGTTCCTGCTGGGCGAGGAGCCGCTGCCGGTGGACGTCCCGCCGCTCAACCTCGCCCAGCAGCTGTGGCGCGGCGTCGTCCCGGAGCAGCTGCGGCGCGGGCTGCGGCGCCACCCGGTGTGGCGTCGGCTCGCCAACTCGGTGAACGGAGGGCGGGGATGAGCGCCGATGCGGGCCTGGACGTGGGCCTGGACGATCGCGGTTCGGACGTCGGCGGTCCGGACGTCTGCGTGGCCGCTGGAGGCGGCCGGTTCGGGGGCGTGCTGGGCGGGGCGTGCGGCGGGTCGGAGGCGGCCCGGCCCGGGTGCGCTTCGGTTCCGGGGGCGTGTGATCGCGGGGCACGCCCCCGTCCGCGCCGGTCAGCGGGCAGACTGGCGGGGTGAGTGACGAAGCCTTCAGCGGGACCGGCCCCGGGGTCCGGTTCACCGCGGCCGACGAGCAGAAGAGACACGGCGTCCGCCGGATGAAGACCATCGCGACCGGCCTGCTGGCCTTCGCGACCCTGGTCTTCGCCCTGGCGACCTGGGCGAAGGCGGCCGGTGCCGGCCCCTGGGCCGGGTACGTGGCGGCCGCCGCCGAGGCCGGCATGGTCGGCGCGCTGGCCGACTGGTTCGCCGTGACGGCGCTGTTCCGCCGCCCCTTCGGCCTGCCGATCCCGCACACCGCGATCATCCCGACCAAGAAGGACGCCTTCGGGCGCTCGCTCGGCGAGTTCGTCGGCGACAACTTCCTGGCCGGCCACGTGGTGCGCGGCCGGCTGGCCGCGCTCGGCGTCGGCCGCCGGCTGGGGGAGTGGCTGGCCGCACCGGGGAGCGCCGAGCGGGTCACCAAGGAGGCCTCGGCGGCGCTCCGCGGGCTGCTCGCGGTGCTGCGCGACGACGACGTGCGGGCGGTGGTCGCCGAGGCGGTGACCAGGCGGGCCGCCGCGACCTCGGTGGCCGAGCCGATGGGCCGGATGCTGGGCAAGGTGGTCGCGGACGGCGGCCACCACGGGGTGGTGGACCTGGTCGCCGTCCGGGCGCACGGCTGGCTGACCGACAACCACGAGGACGTGGTCCGCAAGGTCACCCAGAAGACCCCGGGCTGGACCCCGAAGTTCCTCGACCACCAGGTCGGCGAGCGGGTCTACAAGGAGCTGCTGCGCTTCGTCACCGACATCCGGGACGACCCCGAGCACCCGGCCCGCGGCGCGATCGACAACTTCCTCGCCGACTTCGCCACCGAGCTGCAGAACGACCCGGAGACCATCGCCCGGGTCGAGCGCGCCAAGGGCGAGCTGCTCGCGCGCCCCGAGGTGCAGGACCTGATCAACTCCACCTGGGCGGCCGTGCGCACCCTGGTGATGGGGGCGGCCGAGGACGAGGACAGCGAACTGCGCCGGCGCATCCGCGACGGCGTGCGCCGCTTCGGCGAGCGCCTGGCCACCGACGCCAAGCTCCAGGCCAAGGTCGACGGCTGGCTGCAGGACGCCGCCCAGTACCTGGTCGACACCTACCGGACCGAGATCACCTCGCTGATCTCCGAGACGGTGGCGGGCTGGGACGCCGACGAGGCCTCGCGCAAGATCGAGGCCAACGTCGGGCGGGACCTCCAGTTCATCCGGATCAACGGCACGGTGGTGGGCGCCCTGGCCGGGCTGCTGATCCACACCGTGGCGGTGGCCCTCGGCGGGTGATCCCGGGCCCGGGCCTATCCTTGCCAGCACCAGTCGGTACGCGCGTAGAAGCAGAGAAGAGGGAACCACCGTGGTCCAGCCGGACGGAAGTCGGATCGGCCCCAACCCCAGCAGGACCGGGCCGGGCGACCGGAGCATCGAGGCGTTCATCGCCGGGATGCCCAAGGCGGAACTGCACGTCCACCACGTCGGCTCGGCCTCGCCGCGGATCGTCGCGGACCTGGCCTCCCGCTACGCCGGGCAGTCGAAGGTGCCGACGGACCCGGCGGCGCTCGCCGAGTACTTCACCTTCACCGACTTCGCGCACTTCATCGACGTCTACCTGAGCGTGGTGGACCTCGTCCGCGACGCCGAGGACGTCCGGGCGCTCACCTACGGCGTGGCCGAGGACATGGCCCGGCAGAACATCCGCTACGCCGAGCTGACCCTCACGCCGTACTCCTCGGTCAAGCGCGGCATCCCCGACGTGGCCTTCATGGAGGCGATCGAGGACGCCCGGCTGCGCGCCGAGAAGGACCTCGGCGTGGTGCTGCGCTGGTGCTTCGACATCCCGGGCGAGGCCGGCCTGGAGGCCGCCGAGATCACCGCCCGGCTGGCCACCGACCTGGCCCCCGAGGGCCTGGTCAGCTTCGGCCTGGGCGGCCCGGAGATCGGCGTGCCGCGGCCCCAGTTCAAGCCGTACTTCGACCGGGCCCGGGCGGCCGGGCTGCGCTCCGTCCCGCACGCCGGTGAGACCACCGGGCCGGAGACGGTCTGGGACGCCATCCGCGAGCTCGGCGCCGAGCGCATCGGGCACGGCACCCAGGCGGTGAAGGATCCGGCGCTGGTCGACCACCTGGGCGAGCACCGCATCCCGCTGGAGGTCTGCCCGACCTCCAACATCGCCACCCGGGCGGTGGAGCGGATCGAGGACCACCCGATCAAGCGGATGGTGGACGCCGGGCTGCTGGTCACCGTCAACAGCGACGACCCGCCGATGTTCGGCACCGACCTCAACACCGAGTACGCGGTGGCGGCGCGGCTGCTGGGGCTGGACGAGACCGGGGTGGCGGCGCTGGCCCGCAACGCGGTCGAGGCCTCCTTCCTGGAGCAGGCGGGCAAGGCGCGGCTGGCCGGCGAGATCGACTCCTACCTGGCGGGCTGGCAGCAGCAGCGCTGACGTTCCCGCAGGTCAACCGCCCCGTCGACGTCGTCGGCGGGGCGGTTCGCGTGGTGCCGCAGGTGCGGCGCCGGAGGTGGCGACGGACATGGCGCCGAGGGTGGTGCCGGGCGTGGCCGGAGGTGGCACCGGACGTGGCGCCAAAGTGGTGCCAAAAACGCCTCGACATGGCGCCACGGCTGTGCCATGCTCTAGCCATGGACCTCACGCCGTACGTCGAAAACCTCCGGAACGAGCTCGCGGTGGCTGCCGCCACCGGTGGGGACGAAGCGCGGGCGCTGGCCGACCGGCTGACGCTCCCGCTGGAGTCGGCCGTGCGGCTCACCCTGCTCAACGCCCTCTCCGCCGCCATGGGCGAAGTCACCCGTGACCTCGCCCCGGGCTCGGTGGACGTGCGACTGCGCGGCCTCGACCCCGAGTTCGTGGTGACGGCGCCGCCCGGTTCCGCCGGCTTCCACGGCGACGCGCCGCCCGCGATGCCGAGCGTGCTGTCGCCCGTGGTGCCACCGGTGGCGCCGCCCGTGGTGCCACCGATAGTGCCACCCGCGCTGCCGGTGCCCCCGTCCGTGACGCCGGAGTCGGACGACAGCGGCACCGCCCGGATCAACCTGCGCCTGCCCGCCCACCTCAAGGCCAGGGCGGAGGAGGCCGCCGGGCAGGAGGGCCTCTCGCTCAACGCCTGGCTGGTCCGGGCCGTCGCCGGAGCGGTCGACGGCGGTGCCCGGGCCGCCCGCCCGGCCGCCGAGCTCGGGTCCCGCGCCGTCCGCGGCGTCGGAGGCCAGGGCTTCACCGGCTGGGTCCACTAGCGCCCCCGCAGCACCGCCGGTCCTGCCGGCCCCGCCAGACCCACCGCCCCTGCAACGTCACCCCCGCTCCGACCAGCGGGAACACTCACACGAGTCAAGAGGACGGCACAGCCATGCCCACGTACGAGACCGACGGACAGATCTCCGTCTCCCTTGAGTTCGAGATCGGCTCGGTGTGGATCCGGGCGAGCAAGCGCACCGACACCGTCGTCGAGGTCCGGCCCACCAGCGCCGCCAGGGACGCGGACGTCAAGGCCGCCGAGCTGACCCAGGTCGATTTCTCCGGCGGCCGGCTCACCGTCAAGGGCCCCAAGCAGCGCACCGTGTTCTCCAGCAAGAAGGGCTCGATCGACCTCACCGTCGAGCTGCCCGCCGGCTCCGAGGTGCACGCCGACTCCCCGATGGCGGACTTCGTCACCGAGGGCCCGCTCGGCGACTGCCGGATCAAGACCTCCATGGGCCGGATCCAGCTCGACCGGGCCACCGGCGCGCGGCTCAAGACCGACATCGGCGACATCCGGGTCGGCACCGTCACCGGGGACGCCGAGGTGACGGGCTCGGGCCGGATCGAGGTCGGCTCCGTCGGGGGCCGGCTGACGGTCAAGAACAGCCACGGCGACACCGAGATCGACGAGGTGCGCGGCGAGCTGGCGGCGAACGCCTCCAACGGCCGGATCCACATCGGCCTCGCCGAGGGGGACGTCGAGGCCAAGACCGCGAACGGCCACGTCCGGGTCGGCCAGGTCGTCCGGGGCAAGGTCGGCCTCCAGGTCGGCGTCGGGGACATCGAGGTCGGCATCGCGGAGGGCACGGCGGCCTGGCTCGACGTGCACAGCAAGTTCGGTGCCGTCCGCAACGCCCTCGACACGGCCACCGGTCCGGGCGAGGCCCGGGAGACGGTCGAGGTCCGCGGCACCACCCAGATCGGCAGCATCCTCATCCGGAGGGCCTGATGGCGGCGACGACGGCGAACCCGGCGACGGCCCCGGTCGCGAGCACCGCGGCGATCTCGGTGACCGGCCTGACCAAGAACTACGGGGACAAGGCGGTGCTCAGGGGCGTCGACCTGTCCATCCCGGCGGGCAGCGTCTTCGCCCTGCTCGGGCCGAACGGCGCGGGCAAGACCACCACCGTGGAGATCCTCTCCACCCTGATCCCCGCCGACGGCGGCACGGTCCGGGTGGCCGGGCACGACGTGGCCCGCCAGGCCGACGGGGTGCGGAAGGCGATCGGGGTCACCGGCCAGTTCTCGGCGGTGGACAACCTCCTCACCGCCGAGGAGAACCTGATGCTGATGGCCGACCTCAACCACCTCCGCCGTCGGGAGGGGCGGAGGCGGGCCGAGGGACTGCTGCGGCGCTTCGAGCTCGACGAAGCCGCGCGCCGGCCGGTCGCCACCTTCTCCGGCGGCATGCGGCGCAAGCTCGACCTGGCGATGACCCTGGTCGGCGACCCCGAGGTGATCTTCCTGGACGAGCCCACCACCGGGCTGGACCCGCGCAGTCGGCGCACCATGTGGGAGATCATCCGGGGCCTGGTCGCCGACCACGGGGTGACGATCTTCCTCACCACCCAGTACCTGGACGAGGCCGACCAACTCGCCGACCGGATCGCCGTCCTGGACGACGGCCGGATCGTCGCCGAGGGAACGGCCGAGGAGTTGAAGCGGATCGTCCCCGGCGGGCGGATCCGGCTCCAGTTCTCGGACGCCGACCGACTCGCCGCCGCCGCGGCGCTGTTCGACTACGCCACCGCCGACGCGGAGGCCCTGCGGCTGGACATCCCGGGGGACAACTCCGTGCTCACCGTACGGGCGGTGCTGGACGCGCTCGACAACGCCTCCGTGCCGGCCGAGTCGCTGGTCGTGGAGACGGCCGACCTGGACGACGTCTTCCTGCAACTCACCGGAGAGGGTGCACGATGAGCACGGCGACGTACGTGGTCAGCGACTCGCTGACCATGCTGAGGCGCAACCTCAAACGCGCGCAGCGGTACCCGGCGATGACCTTCTCCGTCGTGGTGATGCCGGTGATGATGCTGCTGCTCTTCAACTACGCCTTCGGAGGCGCGTTGGGGGCCGGCATCGGGGGCGGGAGCTACATCGACTACGTGACGCCGGGGATCGTCCTGATGACGGCGACGTCGGGGGCGGTCGCCACGGCGGTCGGTGTCTGCGTCGACATGACCGAGGGGATCGTCAACCGGTTCCGGACGATGGCGATCTCGCGCTCGGCGTTCCTGACCGGGCACGTGGTCGGGAGCGTGATCCAGACGGTGGTCGCGCTCGTGGTGGTGACCGGCGCGGCCTTCGCCATGGGGTTCCGGTCGAGCGCCGGGCCGCTGGAGTGGCTGGCGGCAGCGGGCCTGCTGCTGTTCGTGACCCTGACGCTGACCTGGATATCGGCGGGGATCGGGCTGGTCTCCAAGACGCCGGAGAGCGCGAGCAACACGCCGCTGCCGCTGACCTTCCTGCCCTTCATCGGCAGCGCGATCGTGCCGCCGGACTCGATGCCGACCGTGCTGCGGTGGTTCGCCGAGTACCAGCCCTTCACGCCGATCATCGAGACCCTGCGCGGTCTGCTGATGGGCACCGGCATCGGCAACAGCGGCTGGATCGCCCTCGCCTGGTGCACCGGGCTGACGCTGCTCGGCTACTTCTGGTCGCGGAGCGTCTTCTACCGGCGGTGACGGGGGTACGGCCGGTAGCCGTCGGACGGTCCGGGAGGCGGGGACACCCGCCACCCGGGCCGCCGTGGCGTTCCGGGCCCGCTCCACCGCCGGGCCCCTGTAGTAAAGTCCGCGCCAAAGTTCGGCAAACCGGCGCAGGGGGGCGGGAGATGACCGTACGTCGCAGGTGGGCCGTCCGGGGGCTCCGGGCCGGCGCCCTGGCCGTGCTCCTGGCCTACGCGGCGGGCCGGTACGCCTCCCGCTCGGGGGGCCTGGTGGAGGTCGAGCGCCTGCTCGACCGTCCGGTGCCGCTGCTCGGTGCGGTCGTGGTGCTGCTCGTGGTCTCCGCGGTGCTCGGTGCCGGGTCCCGGGTCGGGGCGAGCAGCGGGGCCCGCACCGGGTTCGTTCAGATCGCCGTCGCGGGGTTCGAAGCCCTCGGCGGCGAAGTCGCGCGGGGTGCCGATCTCCTCCAGGGTGACGAAGTCCTCCTCGCCGCCGACCCGGGCCGCCCGACGGCGACGCCCCGCTGACGGTGACCTGCCGGCGGCGCCCTGCTGACGGCGACCCCTGATCAACAACGGCCCCTTGTAGTAAAGTCCGCGCAAAGCTCGGCAAAAGACCGCCCGGGGGGACGGATGACGGCGAGGCGCCGCAAGCAGGTCGCGTGGGTGCTCAGAGGTCTGGCACTCGCGGCGTTGCTGGTGTACCTGCCGGGCTGGCACGCCTCCCGTTCGGGCGGGTTGGTGGTGGTCGAGCACTGGCTCAACCGGCCGGTCCTGCTGATCGGATCGGCGGTGGTGCTGATCGTGGTCTCGCTGGTGGTCGAGCTGGAGTTCCGCACCTGGTTCTCGCAGATCGGCTGCGCTGCCCTGCTGGCCCCGCTCGTCGTCGCCGGGGTGCCGGTGCTGTTCCTGTCCTACGTGTTCAGTGGTGACGGAGGCCGGGAGGACCGTTTCGTCAGCCCGAGCCGCCCGGACCGGATCCTGAGCGTCACCAACGTCTCCGGCTTCTCCATCGACCCGGTCTACCAGGTGGAGTTGGAGGCCGGCACCGGCTGGTCCACCCGCCACTGGAGCATCGGTACCTGGGACACCCGGGACGGCGAATTCATCCGCGTCGACTGGTCCGGGCCGGACCGGATCACCGTCACCGGCCGCACCTCCCTCACCGTCTTCGAGGTCCTGCCCGACGGCAGTCTGGGCGAGCCCCGGGTGCTCCCCAAGCCGGCGCCGGTCGGAGCCGGATCCTGAACCCGAGGCCGATCAACCGCCCGCCTAGGCTGGCGTGGTGACGCAGGGGATCCGTGGGGGACGGGGAGTACGGCCGCGCAGGGTGGCGGCGGTGTGGGCGGCGGGGTTCGCCGAGGGGGCGGCGGTGCACGCGTACCAGGTCGGGAGCGGGGGGCTGCACGCCTACGCGTGGTGGCCGGTGCCGAGCCAGGTGCTGTTCCACGCGCTGCTGGTGCTCGACCCCTTGGCCGCCGTGCTGGTCGCCCGGGCGCGGCCGACGGGGGTGTGGCTCGGGGCGGGGGTCATGGCGGCCGACCTGACGGCCAACTGGTGGGCGAACTGGGACGACGTCCTGCGCCGTCCGCTCGCCTACCTCCAGGGCATGGTCGGGCTGCCGGCGATGACGCTGTTCGGGCTGTTCGTGTTCGTCACCGCTGCGCCGCTGCGCCAGGCGTTCCTCGGCACGGGCCCGGCTCTCCGCCCGCGCGGGGGGGTTCCCGGGCCCGGCCCGGGGGTGGGGGGGGGGGGTGGGGCGGGGAGGGGGGGGGGGGTGGCCCGGGGCGCACCACGCACGGATG
>NZ_JBHYGR010000008.1:118790-143998 GCF_042738155.1 Kitasatospora sp. NPDC059088
GCGCGCCGCGCGCCCGCCGCCCCGGGCGGCGTCGCCGCTCTGGGCTCCGGCCGGTCGGGCCTGGTGCCCGCCCCCCCCCCGCGCCGAGGAGTTGCCGGGGGTCTGGCCGGTCGTCTGGCCGGGGGTCTGGCCGGGTCCGTCACCAGACGGTGATGCCCATGGTGTCGGCCGCGCTGTGGATGGCGTTGTAGTGCGGGATCGACATGTCGGACTTCTTATGGCCGGCCGGGAGGTTCTTGTCGGCGGCGCGGAACTCGTCGCGGGCGGCGGCGAGCAGGCTGGTGCCGTAGGAGACCGGGACGTCCTTGGTGCCGTGGGCCGGGTGGGACTTGGCGGCCGTCTGGCTGCCCGCCTGGGCGAGGGTGCTGCGGGCCTGGTTGTAGGCGGCGGCCTTGACCGTCTTCGGGTTGGCGAGCCGGGCCTGGGCGGTGCCGGCCGTCCGGGTCTGGTCGGCGGCCATGGCGACGGGTGCGACGGCGGCGGTGAGAGCGCCGGCGGCGACGACGGTGACGAGGGCGTTGCGGACGAGCCTGTTCATGTGGATTCCTTCCGGGAGAATTCCGAGAATTCCGAGAACTCCGAGGATTCGCCTCCGTTCCGGTCCCGGGGGATCGTCGGAGTGCGAACGTCTCCGCACTACCCCGGCGTCCGAGAGCGGAAAACCCGATTCCGTACGGTTCGTTCGGAAGTGATCGGATCAGGACGTTTTCTGGCTCCGGGGAACTCGTATCGTCAGACTGGGTGGGTGAATCCTGATCTCTACCCGGACGTGGCCGCAGCCGGGAGCCTCGCCGCCGCACTGGAATCGGCCGCCGCCGAACTGGCCGTGGACATCACCCTGGTGCCGGGGACCTGGGGCGACGCGGCCTCGGCGGGCATCGCGCCCCCGGCGGGCGCGGTGCCCTCGGGGCCCGCGCGCCGGCCGCTGCAGGTCCACCTGTCCGCCGCGAGGCGTAGCTTCGGCGTCTCCGGCCGGAGCCTGGGCGCCGAGCTGATCACGGGGTGGACGGCCGAACTCCGGGACGTCGTCCGGGCCGCCGCGGCCTGGGGGAGCGGCCGGAGCCTCGCGGAGCTGCGCGAGCGGTTCCCGTTCCTCTCCTCCTCGGAGCTCGCCGAGGCCCATGAGCACGGGGTTGCCGCCGTGGTCGGGCTGCAATGGCGCTGGGTCAGGGAACGGGCCCTGAGGGAATCGGAGTCCACGGAGTTCGGCCTGCTGGTCGCAGCGGCCGGTGCGGAGCCGAGGCTCCGGCAGTTGTCCCCGGCCGTCAGCCACGGGAGGCTGCTCCTCGCGGGCCGGACCGGCTTCCCGTCCGAACCGGTGATCGCGATCGTTCCCGCGGACGACGGCCGCTCGTACCAGGTGCGGCGGTTCCCGCACGGCGGCGTGGTCGCCGAGGCCGGGACGGCGGCGGAGGCCGTCGCGCTGGCCGTCGCCCACCTGCCGGCCGACCTCGGGCCGGCCGTGCTCGGCAGCGACGAGGACGCCTGACGGCCGCCGCTCGTCAGTCTTCTTCCTCGTACGGCGGGATGGACCAGCGCAGCACCGTGCCGCCGCCCGGGGCGGCTTCGAGGGTGACCGGGTAGACCTGGCCCCAGCCGCGTTCGCCGTGGTGCCGGACCGCGTGGTCGCCTTGGTCCCAGCCGATGCCGAGTACGGCGCAGCCGCCGACCTCGACCGCACCGACGCGCAGCGGGTGGTCCCAGCCGGCCCGCTCGGCCAGGTAGTGGTCGGTGTGCGGGTCGAGACCGACGGCGACGCCGGTGCCGGGGAGGCCGCCGCGCCAGGTGGTGAGTTCGGCGGCGCGGGCGGCGGCCTCGGCGAGCGGGAGGTCGAGCCAGCCGTGCGGGCCGTCGACGCCGTGCCAGAAGATCCGTTCGCCGCCGAAGTGGGCGTGGGCGTCGTCCTCGTGGCGGCCCCAGTAGGTGACGTCGGCGAGGCCGTCGACGGATTCGCCGTCCAGTCCCGTCCACGCCTCCAGGGTGGTGGCGTCGCCGATCACCGTGCCGCAGCGGTCGACGGGCAGGTCGCCGAGCGGGATCGGGACGGCCGGGTCGGCGTCGGCGGGCCAGGGGAGGCCGAGTTCGATCTCCAGGGTGGCGATGCTCGGTTCCTCGTCGAACGGTGACGGCGAGGTGGTGGCCCGGACCCGCAGCGGCCGGTCGGCGGCGGCCCGGACGGCGAAGGCCTCGCAGTCCCCGTCCCGGAGGTGGGCGCCGCTCGCGGTGGCGGTCGCCGCACGGGCACGTTCGCCGAGGGGCGCGCCGGTCTCCGGCCAGAAGTCGATCCAGCCGGCCATGCCGAGCACCAGCAGGCCGGACGGTGCGGTGACGGTTCCCAGGTCGGTGAAAGTTCCCAGGTCGGTGAAGGTTTCGGGCATGCGCCGATTGTGCCGCTCCGGTACGACATTCCCGAATCCCGGTCGGGCGCCGAGCCCGCGTGGTGGGTGGGCTCGCCGGGTGGGGCCGGTGCGGTGGCTACGCGTTGGACCAGGAGCGGGTGGAGAGCACCAGGAGGTAGCCGTCCGGGTCCTGGACGGTGACGCCCCAGGCGTCCCAGTACGGGTTGTGCGCGGGGACGCGCTTGCCGCCGTGCTGTTCGAGCCGCTCGATCAGTTCCTCGTCGACCGGCCGGCCGAGGTAGACGACCAGCAGGTCGTCGGCGGTCGGCCGCGGTTCGACGGGGGCCGCGGGGTCGTGGACGAGTTCCAGGTGCCAGGCGGCGCCGGGCCAGCCGACCATGAGGAGCGAGTGCTCGTCGGGGGTGCCGTCGGTGGTGTGCCGGTACAGGACGTCCAGGCCGAGGCCGGCGGCCCAGAAGTGCTCGGCGGCGGCGAGGTCGCGGGAGGGGCGGGCGATGCGGACGTGGGCGGTGGCGTCGGCCGGCACGGTTCTGGCTCCTGGGCGGATGGGGGAGGGGCGGGGACAGCAGCGAGCCTAGGGACCCCGGGGGCGGGTGCCATCGGGCGCCGGTCCTAGTCCGGCGGGCCCAGGTCCGGCCGGTCCTCAGTCCGAGTTGGGCCAGACCAGGACGCCGGGGCCGTCCGGGGTGAGCACGGGCACCCAGGCTTCGTCGGTCTCGGCCAACCGGTCCTCGTCGAGCCGCAGTTCGTGCGGTTCCTCGGCGTCCCCGTCGCAGGCCCAGTAGGTGATGCCGCGCAGGGCGTCCCGGAGCCGGTCGAGTTCGCCGTCGGACCAGGGGCGGTGCTGGGTTCCGGCACCGCGGAAGTCCCGCTCGAAGAGTGTTCGGAGTGCGGTGAGGCCGTCGGGGCCGGTCACCGGGACCAGGAAGCCCTGTAGTTCGCCTTGGTGGCAGGAGGTGCCGCCGTACTGCTGCTGGTAGTGGACTCCGGTGGGGGCGGCGACGACCACGTACAGCCAGCGGCCCGCTGTGCCGTCCGGGTCGAGGAACACGAATCGGTGTAAGTCCATGACAAGCAGTCTGCTCGACGGGCGGCGGGCGGTCGAGGGTGGATCGTCCGGATGATGAGAAACCGGAGGAACGTGCGGTAAGTGCCCAGGTGGTCGCGGGCCGGTCGGCGGCGGGCGGGCTCCGGTGACGCGAACGGCTCCGTGTGCCTGCGGCGGTTCGGGGCAATTCGATTCGCATGCGGACTCCACTTGGATCAACCGCCCTTGCGGGTGCTCTGGGCGGCTGATTGCCTCGCCGTCGTGACCGAACACCCGGTCGTGGGATTCCGTGGATACACCGCAGAGGGAGAGCTCCTTGTTCACCGTCAAGAAGGCCACCACCGTTGCTGTCGCCGCCCTGGTCGCCACGGGCGCGCTGGCCGGCGCCGCGCCTGCCTCGGCCAGTTCCGCCCGTCAGGGCTCGGAGAACGTCCGCTTCTTCAACGAGGACACGGGCGGCGCGCTGGACGCCAACAGCACCGGCGGCAACGCCGTCTCATGGACGCCCAACGGCACGGACTACCAGGCCTGGATCCTGCGCTTCGGCAGCCAGGGTGGTCTCCAGATCGAGAGCAGGGCGCGGGTCGGCCAGTGCCTCCAGGCGCCTGAGAACTTCGGCGACCCGATCGCCGTGGTGACGTGCAACAAGTACGTTCCGACCCAGTGGTGGGTGCTTCCCATGGTGGGTGACAAGCACGTGATCGCCCTGCAGCAGGATCCGGAGAAGGTCATCGAGTCCACCCCGACCGGCGACCCCGTGTTCCAGGGGTTCTACGACGGCAACCCGCGTCAGTTGTGGGATGCCAGCGCAGCCTGAGCCGCCGGCGGCAACGCGAACGGCCCGGCACCTGTGACGAGGTGCCGGGCCGTCCGACTGTGGAGCGCCAGGCCCGGATTGCACGGACTCTTCCTACTGAAAGTAGGACGTACTCTGGTAGTACCACTGACGCCTGACGAGGAACTGTGTTCCTTGCGACGAGAAGAACGTTAGCAGCTCAGAGTGCATGATCCAAAACGGGCCCGGGCGGTCCGGTTGGGTTGGGGGTCAGGCGTCGAACTCCCCGTTGCGGATGGCGGCGACGAGGTCGCGCCACTCAGCGGGGGTGAGCTGGGCGATGGCGTCGGGGAGCAGGCTGCTGCGGACGTAGACGGCGTCGGGGGTGACGGCTACCTCTGGGCAGGCGTTCGCATTGGCGCATGCGGCGGGCCGAATCCAGGAGCGGTTCTCCATGGGCTGTGTCTCCTCTGTGCGGGATCAGGCGTCGAACTCCCCGTCGCGGATGGCGGCGACGAGGTCGCGCCACTCGGTCGGGGTGAGTTGCGCGACGGCGTCCGGCAGGAGGCTGCTGCGGACGTAGACGGCGTCGGGGGTGACGGCCACCTCCGGGCAGCTTGAGCCGTCGGGGCAACCACCGGGGCGAGTCCAGGGGCGGTTCTCCATGGGCTGTGTCTCCTTTGCGCGGAATCAGGTGTCGAATTCCCCGTTGCGGATGGCGGCGACGAGGTCGCGCCACTCGGTGGGAGTGAGTTGCGCGACGGCGTCGGGGAGCAGACTGCTGCGGACGTAGACGGCGTCGGAGGCGACGGCCACCTCCGGGCAGTTGTTGCCATCGCCGCATGCGCTGGGCTTCTGCCAAACGAGTTCTTCCACCGGGGCCCCACAGGCTGTTCATGATGCTGGAGATCGCATCGCGGGAGACGGACGGATCGAGTTGAGTGGTCCGGGAGTTGGTCGGCGGGGCCGGCCGGTCGGGTTGGGGGTCAGGCGTCGAACTCTCCGTTGCGGATGGCGGCGACGAGGTCGCGCCACTCGGCTGGGGTGAGCTGGGCTATGGCGTCGGGGAGCAGGCTGCTGCGGACGTAGACGGCGTCGAGGGTGACGGCCACCTCTGGGCAGTTGCCCGCATTGGCGCATGCACTGGGGCGGATCCAGGAGTGCTTCTCCATCGGTTATATCTCCTTCTTGATCTTCGCGATCAGATCGCGAGAGCCCTCGACCGAAAGCGACCTGTCAGCCATCTGCTCAACCATCGAGCGGTATTCCTCCAGATGGTCGGGCATGTGGAGGAAGACCGGACCCTCCATCGAGTCGCAGCTGACGGTGTCGAGCCGAGGTACGGCCCCGTTCGCGTAGTAGATGGCTTGACCGGGCCCCTTGAAGCCTCCGGCAGCAAAGCCGACCACTCGTAGCGTGATGTGCGGTAGCTGGGACAACTCCAACATCCAGTCCAGCTGTTCCCGCGCCACATCGCGGCCGCCGAACTGCATGCGCAGTGCGGCCTCATGGACGATCGCCGTGTAGGGATGCGTGCCTTTCGCCATCAACATCTCGGATCGCAGCATTCGTTGCTCGACCCGTGTCTCGACGATGCGTGGTGTCAGGCGGACTTGTGCGTCCTGGAAGATCGCACGGCTGTATCGCTCCGTTTGCATCGGGCCCGGCGGGTGGCAGATTTGGTACGAGTACATGCCCTTCGCGTGGTACTCAAATTCGCAGATGTCGAGAAAGCCTTGCGGAACGGATCCGCGATACTCCTCCCACCAACCCTTGCCCTTGTCGCCGGCCATGGTGGCGAGGGCCTCGATGTACTCGGTGTCGAGCTCTCCGTACTTGTGTGCAAGGGCGACCACTCGTTCGGGAGTGATCGAGTAGGCCCCCTGCTCGATGAGCGTGATCTTCGTGCGGTCCACGCCGAAGACCTTGGCCGCCTCTGTGGTGGTCGAACCGGCGGCATCGCGCATCTTCCTCAGCTCGATGCCAACCCGCTGTTTGCGTGCACTGGGGATAGGTGGCATGTGCTCAAGCATCTACTGGGGCGCTACAGCGAGTCCAGCCGCATTTAGGGGTACATGTACTGGAAGTGGTCGCACATGTACCGCCTGATGCCCTACAGTCTGTGATGCACCGATCACCGAACGGATCGTCAGTAACGCCGCTCGGGCTCCGAAGAACACCCATGTCCAGTGGGCTCGTTCACGGCGACGCATCCGTCGATCTCACCCGTTCCCCTCTGGGAGATCCCTGTGCGCAACTTCCTCAACTCCCCCTTCCCCTCCCTCGCGGTCTCCCGCGACGCCCTCCGCGAGGCCCTGACCAGCCTGGACTGGCCCCCGGACCTCATCTCCGACGCCCAGCTCGCCATGGTCGAACTGATCGTCAACTCCTGGCGCCACGCGAACACCCCCGCCCCGGCGGTCGTCATCCTCCTCCGCGGAAACACCCTCCGGGTCGGGGTCTCCGACCGCTCCTCCGCCCTCCCCGAGCAGCGCCCCTTCGATCCCTGCTCCGAGTCCGGCCGGGGCCTCCGGCTCGTCGAAGGCCTCACCCACCGCTGGGGTGTCGACCCCCGGAAGCTCGGCAAGACCACCTGGTTCGAGTTGGACGGTGTCGCGTGAGCGCCCACCACCCGATCCACCCCGCCGATCCGGCCCTGTTCCACCTCACCGGCCGCCAGCTCACCGAACTCCTCGTCGAACTCCGCACAGAGGGACGCGAGTTCGGCCTCCTCTGGCCCTCCGTCCACCCGGGCGAGAGCAACCTGGCCGGTCGTCGGCTCGTGAACTTCGGCAACGTTCCGGCGAGCACCCTGATCAACCTCCTCGCGCTCCTCCGCGAGTACAAGCGCAGCCGTGACGGCGGCCCCCGCCGATGCTCGGGCTCCTGATCATCAACCTCCTGGCCGCCCTCGTCGGCGCGCTCTGCGAAACCCGCTCCACCCGCTTTTGGCGCAAACCGACCGACGTCCGACCCCCGTCCGGTGGCGCCCGCCCTCGGTAGCCGATTCCGGCCCGTACGTAGGAAGTCGGCCCGGTCGACTTCCTACGCACACCCCCGCCCGCCCCGGCCTCGCGCGCAAGATCAGTAAACACTCCTGCGACCAAAGTGGCGCATCGACATCCTTGCTGCACAAGGGACTTGACGTCCCATCATGCCGTTGAAAGAGTCTGCGACCGCGCGAACTCCAGTGCGATCAATGCGAGTTCGAAAGCACCTTCATCGACACGGGGAGACTTCTCATGTTCACCAAGAAGATTGCCGTCGCGGCCGTGGCCGTGGCCGCCGCGGGTGTCCTCGGCACCGCGACGTCCGCCTCCGCGACCGGCGCCACGCTGTACGACACGAAGACCGTGGTCATCAACGACACCGGCAACCTGGGTTCGATCTGTACGTCCCGGACCCTCAACCTGGCGGCCGGCTCCTACGGTTGGGGCTTCGTCGACATGGCCCCGATGGTGAGCAGTACCGTCAAGCTCGCCGCCGGCACCTACGTCTGGACCGACTGCCTGACCCAGGGCATGGACTACTACTTCCTGGACTCGAAGATCCAGCTCAAGAACAGCTCCGCGGCCCCCGCCGTGCTGGATGCGACGCGCTGGCTGAACGTCGGTTCCTACACCTTCGGCAGCTTCCTCAAGCCGAACTTCTAGGGCCTGGGCCCGGGGTGCCCCGCCCTCCACCGCGGAGGGCGGGGCACCCGTGGTTCCGGGCCGACCCCTCCCTATCGGCCCTGGAGGTAGGTCGGGGTGGCCGTCGGGGTCACGGGGGAGCCGCCCGGCGCCGTGGGCGTCCCCGTCGGAATCGAGGAGCCGCCCGGAGCGGCCGGGGTCCCGGTCGGGGTTCCCGTCGGGGCCCCCGTCGAAGTCCCGGGCTTGCCGAGCGGCGTGGGGGTCGCCGTCGGGGTGGACGTCGGCGTCCCCGTCGGGGCGGGCGTGGGGGTGGCGGTCGGGGTGGACGCCGGGGCCGTGGTGGCGTGGTCCTGGGCGAAGGCGGCGGGCAGCCCCACGCCGACCCCCGCGATCAGCAGCAGGGAACCGCCGGCCATGAGGGCCCCCTTGGTGCGGCGGCGGGACCGCACGCCGGCCTGGAGGCGCTCGCGGTGCCGGGTCTCGAAGGGGGTGTTCTCCTGGGTGTCGCGCATCATGCGTGCCAGCTCCTGTTCGAAATCATCCATGGGTTCCTCCGTCACCTCACCGGCTCGCCGACCTCGGTCAGAGCCTCCCGCAGTTTCGCCACCCCGCGCGATGCCAGGGAGCGGGCGGTGCCCACCGGGCAGCCCATCACCTCGGCGACCTGCCCCTCGGGCAGGTCCTGGTAGTAGCGCAGGACGACCGCGGCCCGCTGGCGGGCCGACAGGAGGGCCAACGCGGCCTCCAGGCGGGTGCGTTCCTCCACGACGGCGGCCAGGTCCTGGCTGCCGGCCGTCTCGGGCAGCTCCTCGGTGGGGCGTTCGCCCCACCAGCGCCGACGGGCCGAGCGGGCCGCCGCGCGCACCAGGACCTGGCGCAGGTACGCCTCGGGGGCCTGGGCGGCGACCTTCGGCCAGGCGGACCACAACTTGAGCAGCCCCTCCTGGAGCAGGTCCTCGGCCCGGTGCCGGTCTCCGCCGGTGAGCAGGCGCGCGAGGTGGAACAGCGCGGACCAGCGGGCCGCGACGAACTCATCGAAACCATCCGCTCGCGCATGCCTCATCCAGCACCGCCTTTCCGATCTCCGAACGCCTGTACCTGTGGAAAGGCACTGGCCCCCGGCCCGCTATGCACCCCTCCCTGTGAACTGGATCACTCGCGCGCCCGGTCCGGCGCGGTCCGGCGCGGTTCAGCGCGGTTCAGCCCGGTTCGGCGCGGTTCAGCGGTAGGCGGCGAGGAACGCCCGGACGCCGGCTTCGGCGTAGCGCTCGAGCTCGGCGTCCGTGTGCTGCGGGCTGCCGTGGAACATCGCCTTGTTCACCGGGATCCAGAGCAGCAGCCCCGAGAAGTGGTTCGCCGCGAGCAGCGCGTCGTCCACCGTGAGCACGCCTTGGTCGGCGAGTCGTCGGAAGGTGTCGGCGAGGGTGGCGAGCACCCGCTCGAAGCCCTGCTCGTACCAGGTGGCGCCCAGCTCCGGGAAGTTGTCGGCGTTGGCGATGATCAGCCGGCGCAGCTGGAGCACCTGCGGCCGGGTCAGGGTGGTGAGGAACTGCCGGGCGAGGGTGCCCAGGTTCTCCTCCAGGGCGGCCGGGTCGGCCGGGATGTCGGACACCAGGTCGATCATGGCCTCGATCCGGCCGGTCGTGGCGAGCACGATCTCGGCGAACAGCTTCTCCTTGTCGGCGAAGTGCTTGTACACCGTCTGCTTCGACACGGCCGCGAGCTTGGCGATGTCGTCCATGCTCGTGCCCGCGTAGCCCTTGGCCATGAAGACCGTGGTCGCGGCTTCCATGATCGCCTGGTGCTTGCGGGCCGACCGGTTGCCGGGCTCGTTCGCTTCCAATCTCGTCTCCCTCCCCTTCTCGGCTTCTCGTTCTGGACGGAACAGTACTGGACAGTCCAGTTCTGGCGGCCTCACGTCCTTGGGGGGACTTCCATGGCTCAGCAGGTGATCGACACCGCTTCCACCTCTGCCACCACGTTCACCGGCCGACGCGCCCTGCTGGTCGGCGGCGCCCTGGCCGGCCCGCTGTTCCTCGGCCTCGGAGTGGCCCAGGGCCTCACCCGCCAGGGCTTCGACTTCTCCCGCAACGCCATCAGCCAGCTCGGCCTCGGCGACCTCGGCTGGATCCAGGTCGCGAGCTTCCTGCTCACCGGCCTGCTCCTGGCCGCCGGCGCCGTCGGCCTCCACCGCACCATCGGCGGTACCCCCGGCGGTACTTGGGCCCCGAGGCTGATCGCCGCCTTCGGGGCCTCCTTCCTCCTCGCCGGGGTCTTCAAGGCCGACCCCGGCGCGGGCTTCCCGGCCGGAACGCCGGACGGCCCCGGTGAGCTGAGCGGCCACGGCACCGTCCACCTGCTCAGCGGCACCCTCGGCTACCTGGCGCTCTGCCTCGCCTTCCTCGCCCTGGCCCGGCACTTCGCCGCGCGCGGCGAGCGCGGCTGGGCCCTCGCCCTCCGCATCGTCCCGGTCGGCGTCCTGGCCGGTTTCGCGGGCTCCGGCGCCACCGTCATCGCCTTCACCCTCGGCGCAGGCCTCGGCCTCCTCGCCCTCACCGCGGCGATCCTGCGGGCCGGCGCCCTTGTCGGTGCCGACCGCTAGCGTCCGAGCAGTGACGTCACCTCAGAACAGCTACGTTCAACCCGAGTAGAGAACAGGACACCCGCGCGATGACCACCCCCGTCAAAGGCCCCGCCAGCTACTTCCCCGCGATCGAGAAGAAGTATGGCCGCCCGGTCGAGGAGTGGCAGGGCCTGATCCGCAGCTCGCCGCTCACCAAGCACATGGAGCTCGTCGCCTGGCTCAAGGGTGAGCACGGCCTCGGCCACGGCCACGCCAACGCGCTCGTCGCCCACACCCTCGCCGAGCGCACGGCCGGCTGACCGGGTCGTTGCCTGCCGCCCGCTGCCTGCTGTCGTGTGACGTGGGGCGAGGTGGGTGCGGCTTCCGGGGATTCCCTTCGTCCGTGCACTACCTTTCGTGCTGCACTGCCACGCTCCGTGACCATTCGGCGTTCGGAGTTGTTCGGCATCCGCACCGACCCGTCGCACGGAAGGCTCGCCATGACCACCCAACTCCCGGCCACCATCGACGAAGTGATCTCCCGCATGGAGCAGATCGACCGCGAACTCGACCCGCGCGACGGCGTCGCCTGCTTCAACCGGGTATACCTGAAAGTCACCAAGCTGGTGAAGCAGCACGTCACCGAGGGCACCTTCAAGGACGGCGCCTTCCTGGAGCGGATGGACGTCATCTTCGCCGGGCACTACCTCCAGAACGTCGAGGCCGCCAAGGCCGGACGCCAGGTCGAGGGTTCCTGGCAGCCGCTGTTCGACGTGCGCGGCAACCGGGTCATCTGGCCGATCCAGTTCGCGCTGGCCGGGATGAACGCCCACATCAACCACGACCTCGCCCTCGCCGTCGTCGAGACCTGCCAGGAGCGCGGCACCGCGCCTGAGAACCCGCCGGTGCACGAGGACTTCGAGAAGGTCAACGACCTGCTCGCGAGCGTGGAGGCCGAGATCCGGGCCGAGTTCGAGTTACAGCTCGTCAAGGTCGCCACCGCGCCCGCCGAGCAGCTCAAGCACGCGGTCAGCGCGTTCAGCATGTCCACCGCCCGCGAGGTCGCCTGGTTCAACGCCACCCAGCTGTGGAACGCGCGCAACAACCCGATGAAGTACCAGATCGTGCTCACCGGCATGGTCGGCTCGGTGAACGCCACCAGCAGGGTGATCCTCGTCCCGGTCATCCCGCCGCCGGCCGCCTGACGGGATCGGACGCCGGCCGCGGCCGCCCGCCGCCTCCCCGTAACGGTGAGGTGGGCGGGCGGCCGCGGTCTGCGGTGCGGAGGGAGCGGCGGCCGGTGGACGACCGGTGGACGACCGGGCGGCGGTAGCCGGGCGCTCCTCGGGGCGGAGGTGGAAAGGGGGTTGCGCGGAGGCGCCGCACCGCTGACGATCATGCGATGAGCACAGTGATCAGACGGGTACGGGCCGAGGAGTGGGAGCGGGTCAAGGAGCTCCGCCTCGCCGCGCTGCAGGACCCGGTCGCGGGCATCGCCTTCCTGGACACCTACGAGAACGCCGCCGCCAAGCCGGACGAGTTCTGGCAGGAGCGCACCGCCGGAGCCGCCGAGGGCGACGCGGTGCACCAGCTCGTCGCCGAGGCCGCGGACGGCCGCTGGCTCGGCAGCATGACCGTCCTGGTCGAGCGGCCCGGCGGGGACGGCGCCCTCGGCGGCGACGTCGTCAGCGTCCCGCAGACCCACGTCGTCGGGGTCTACGTCCGCCCCGAGGCGCGCGGCACCGGCCTGGCACACGAGTTGATCCGGGCCGCCCAGGACTGCTCCTGGGCGCTCACCGAGCCCCGGGTCCAGCGGGTCCGGCTGTTCGTCCACGAGGACAACGCCCGTGCCAAGGCGATGTACCTGCGGGCCGGCTTCCGCCGCTCCGGGGTCTCCGTGCCGGTGCCGGGGGACGCGACGCACCGGGAGATCGAGCTGGCGGTCGAGCGGGGCTGAGGTTCGCTGTCCGTCTGTCCGTCTGTCCGCCTGGCTGCTTCCCCGCCTGGCTGCCGCCCGCCGCCCGCCGTCAGCGGAAGTCGTCCGCGTGCTCCCGGACCCAGGAGCGGAAGCTGCGGGCCGGGCGGCCGAGCACCTGCTCGACCGTGTCCGTCACCCGTTCCGGTTCGCGGGTGAACGACTCCCAGGCCCGCAGCCGGGACTCCACGAAGGCCGCGTTGCCCCAGGCCGCCGTCAGCTGCTCGCGGGCCACCTCCGGCGCCAGCTCCTCCCAGCGGACCTCGGTGCCGAGCTCCTCGCCGATGATCCCCACCAGCGCGGCGTGGGCGAGCGACTCGGGGCCGGTGACCAGGTACTTCCTGCCGTCGTGCCCGTCCTCGGTGAGCGCCCGGACGGCCACGTCCGCGATGTCGCGTTCGTGGACCAGCGAGCGGCGCGCCCGCCCGTACGGCCAGCGGACCACGCCGGTGCGGACCTGGTCGGCCCAGCCGAGCGCGTTGCCCGCGAAGTCGATCGCGCGGACGAAGGTCCAGGCCGTGCCGGAGTGGCGGATCAGCCGCTCGATCTCCTGGTGGAAGATCACGGCCGGTTCGTCGTCCGTGAGGTCCGGTACGTCCGTCGAGAGGTAGACGACGCGCTCGGCGTGCTCGGCGATCAGCTCGACCACCCGCGGCTGCACCGGGATCCCGGGCCACATCAGGTAGACGGCGTCCACCCCGCCGTGCACCCCGCCGTCCAGCGCGGCCGTCAGGCTCTCCGGCTCCGCCAGGTCGCCCTCGACGACCTCCACCCCGGCGGGCAGCGCGGACGTGGCCCGGTTCCGCACCAACGCCCGTACCCCGTGCCCGCCTTCGACCAGTGAGGCCACCACGTGCCTGCCCACACTGCCGTTCGCGCCGATCACCAGAACCTTGGTCATGCCGGGCCCAACTGCCCGACCGGACCGGCCTATTCCCCTCGCGCGGCCCCGGACCACGAGCCGTCCGCTGCGGGAGAGTGGGTGATGACGACCCGGGTCTGTCAACACCGCTCCCCGGCCTCGACGCACCTGTGCGGCCCGACCATCGCACCGCCCGACCATCGCACCGCCCGACCGGTTGGCTTTCCGTGCGGGTTGCAGCGGTACGTCCGGCTGGACGGGCTGGACGGGCTGGACGCGATCTGGATCTCGCACCTGCACGCCGACCACCGCGCCGACCTACTCACCGCCTGCCACGGCGCGTTGTCCGCGGACGTGCGGCTCGCCGCGCCGATCCCGCTCCACGGTCCGCCCGGCATGCCGGCCTTCGCGCTCCGGGCGGACGCCGGCGGCCGTTCGATGGTCTACTCCGGCGACACCGCGCCCCGCGCCGCGCTCACCGGACTGGCCGCCGACGGCGACCTGTTGCCGTGCGAGGCGGAGGCGGTGGCCCGCGCCGCGTCCCGGTTCGCCGGCCCGGTCGGGCACGCCGATCCGGGAGCGGTGCTCACGGTCTGACGGGCCCGGCCGGATCGACCTGCCTGGTCGGTGCGAACGGTCAACCGCCCACCCGCACGACGTACTTGCCGGTGGCCCGCCGCTCCTGCATCGCGTCGTGGGCGGCCGGTACGGCCTCCAGGTCCGCGAGCTCCGTGAGCGGCACGGTGAGGCCGCGGTGCGCCTGGAGGTCGAGGGTGGTGCGGATGGCCCGGGCAAGGCGTTCGGGTGCGGTGGCGGCGTAGCTGCGGTGGCTGAACCCGGTGACGGAGAGGTTGCCGCCCATCAGCCGGCCGAGCGGCGGCAGGTCGCCGAGTTCGCCGCCGCCCGCGTTGCCGAACAGGACGATCCGGCCGCCCGGCGCGGTGACGGCGAGGTCGAGGTCCAGGGCGGCGGTGCCGAGCGGGTCGAGCACGAGGTCGACGCCCCGGCCGTCGGTGGCGGTGCGGACGGCGTCGGCGAGCTTCTCGTCGCGGGCGAAGGCGTGGTGGTAGCCGAGTTCGACGGCGGCTGCGGCCTTCTCCGGGCGGCCGACCGTGCCGATCAGGGCGCCCCCGCCGCCGAGCAGCGGGACGAGCTGGGCGACGGCGCTGCCGATCCCGCCGCCGGCCGAGTGGACCAGGACGTTGTCCCCGTCGGTGAGCCGGCCCGCGTCGGTGAGCAGCAGGACGGCGGTGGCGAGGCCGAGCGGGGCGGCGGCGGCCGCGCTGAGCGCCAGCCCGTCCGGGACGGGGAGGGTCAGGACGGCGTCGGCGAGCACCACCTCGGCGAGTCCGCCGCCGACGGGTGCGGCCGCGACCCGGTCGCCGACGGCGAGCCCGGTGACGCCTTCGCCGAGCGCCCGGACCGTACCGGCGACCTCCTTGCCCGGCAGGTACGGCCACTCGGCGGTGTAGCCGCCGTCGCCGCGGCGGGCCATCACGTCCACGAAGTTCAGTCCGGCCCAGGCGACGTCGATCGCGACCTGGCCGGGGCCGGGTCGCGGTGCCTCGATCTGCTGGATCTCGGAGTTCTCGGCTCCACCGGGTGCGGTCATCACCAGTGCGCGCATGTCGGTCCCCCTCGACTACGATGTTCGACGAACGACGAAATTGCCGTGGCACAGTGGTACCACCGCGTTTCGGCGTTTGTCGAACATCGCAGATCAGAGGAGGTAGGAAGATGTCGCGCAGCACCCGCCGCCGGCCGGCGCTCGTCCACCCCGCGGTCGAGGAGATCGACCTGTACGACGTCCTCCACGCGCTCTCCGACCCCACCCGGATGACCATCGTCCGGGTTCTGCGCGCCGAACCCGAACGGGCCTGCGGCACCTTCCCGGTGGACGTCGCGCCCTCCACGCTCAGCCACCACTTCAAGGTGCTGCGCGAATCCGGTGTGATCAGCCAGCGCGAGGAGGCCAACCGCCGGTTCTCCGCGCTGCGGACGGTCGACCTCGAACGGCGCTTCCCCGGGCTGCTGGACACCGTCCTGGCCGCGCTCGCCCGCAATGAGCCCGGAGAAGAGCTCGGAGAGCAGCCCGGAGAAGAGCTCGGAGATGAGCCCGGTGCCGAACCGGCCTGGCACGGTTAGGAGTCAGGCGGCGGCCGCGCGGTGCCGGCGGTGGTACGAGACGGTGACCGCCGCCAGCAGCGGGCCCCAGGCGGCCGCGGGCAGGTAGAGGAAGCCGACCAGCAGGTGCCCCCGCGGCGTCATGTCCGGGTGCGACACCGTCCACCAGGCGAGGAACGGCGTCCAGAGCGCCGTCAGCCCGGCCGCACCCAGCGAGGCCGCCAGGACGACCCGGCGCGGGTTCACCGGCCGCCCGCCGAGGAGCGGGACCCAGCGCGGCGGCACCGTGCCCCACGGCCGGACCAGGCCCAGGGTGAGCAGCGCCAGCGCCTCGGTGAGCACGCTCAGGGTGAGCGGCCAGACCGCGTCCCGACCGGTGAAACCCACCGCGTGGTAGCCCGCGTCGGTGTACCCGCCGTGCCATCCGAGGGTCAGCCCGAGCCGCCACAGCCCGGCCGGCAGCGCGGTCACCGCGGCCGCGTGGGCGGCCCGGACCGCCCAGCGCGGCGGGGCGGGAACGGCCGCGGCGGCAGGAGCGGTGGAGTCGGGAGCGGCAGTGGTGCGGGGGGCGGTGGTCGGCTGCGGCGTCGTCATGGCCCCACCCTCCGGTGCGGGCCGGTGGTGCCGCGTCCGCTCGGCGGCGGGCTTGCGCCGGACCCCTCCCCCGGCTGGGGGAGGGGCGTCTCAGCCCTGCCGCAGCCCTACCGCAGCCCCGCCGCGGTCGCCGGTGGGTGGTCTCAGCGCAGCCGCGACGACGACAGGATCGACGCGAGGTGCGCCACCACCATCCCCCAGGTGATCACCGTGATCCCGGCGAGCGTCCACCGGGTGGCGTCCAGGTTGTGCAGTCCGGCGTCCACGGCGGCGGCCGCCAGCAGCACCAGCGAGGCCTCGATGCCGTTCGTCACCCGGTGGATCTTGAAGACCGAGGCGAGCCGACGGGCCGTCGCGATGCCCTGGGAACGCGGCTGGGTGGACTCCTCGTCCGCCGGCGCCTGCCCGCTGCGCGCCCGGGCCACGTCCACCAGGTCCGTCGAGGCTTTGAGCAGGACGACGCCCAGCGCGGCCGCCAGGCCCGCCGACACCCACAGCTCCGAGCCGCCGCGCGCCGCCCGTACACCCGCGCCGATCATCAGCGCGGCGTCCGCCAGGTAGGCGCCCAGCCGGTCCACGTACACCCCGGCCATGCTGAACTGGCGCTTCCAGCGCGCCACTTCGCCGTCCACGCAGTCGAACAGCAGGAACAGCTGGAACAGCACCGCCGCGAGCACCGCGCCGGTCAGGCCCGGGACCAGCAGGGCCGCGCCGCCGCCGACCCCGCACACCACCATCACCCAGGTCAGGGTGTTCGGCGAGACCGAGGTGCGCACCAGCTGACGGGTGGTCCGCAGCGAGAGCGCCCGCATGTAGAGCCGGCCCGCCCAGTGCTCACCGTTGCGGCTCTGCAACTTGGCCTGCGGCTGGCACACCTCGCGCAGCTCGGCGAGCGCCGGAGCAGCCACCATGACGACATCCCTCCACCTGTCCCGAAACGATCACCACAGGCTACGGCCTCCGGAGGGGGCGCCTGACCAGCCGGTACGCCCCCGGCGTCCGGGAAAACCGGTGGGCCGCCCGAACACCCCCGGGCTAGGCTTCGCGGGTTCACCGGAACCGGAGCCCCCGGGCCCGATCGCCCGTCCCCGCAAGCCCGTTGACGCCGTTCCGCGCGACGCCGCCCGGCGTGACGCGGTCCGGTGCGCGGCGCTCCGGCGCGGGGCGGAGCGGACGCGCCCCGAGGGCGGAACGAGGAGAGTCCAGCACCATGGTGACCACGGACACCGCCCCGCAGGGCCCCGACCCGCAGAGCCCCGACCTGGCCCGGCTCCTGGCCGGACACCGGCCGCAGGGCCCGGTCGAGACCGCCGACCACGCCAGGGCGACCGCCCTGGTCGCCGCCTCCGCCGCTGCTGCTGCCGCCGCCGCCGCCTCCGACGACACCGACGCTGCCGATGCCGCCGACGCAGCCGATGCCGCCGACGTCTGGGACCGCGGCACCCCGCTGCACTTCACCGCCTCCGCGCTGATCGTCCACCCGCCCACCCGCCGGGTGCTGCTGCGCTGGCACGTCCGCCAGCAGGCCTGGCTCCAGGTCGGCGGCCACGGCGACCCGGGGGAGACCCTCCCGCTGGACATCGCCCTGCGCGAGGGCCTGGAGGAGACCGGCCTCACCGACCTCACCCCCTGGCCCGACGCCACCCTCGTCCACCTCGCCGTGGTGCCCGTCCCGGCCTCACCCGTCGAACCCGCCCACGAGCACGCCGACCTGCGCTTCCTGCTCGCCACCGACCGCCCGGACGACGCCCGCCCGGAGAACCCGGCCTCCCCGCTGGAGTGGCTGAGCATCGAGGAGGCCCGGCAGCGGACCACCGAGGAGAACTTCCGCGAGACCCTCGACCGCGCCGCCCGCCTGCTCGGCTGAACCACGCCGCCCTCACCCAAGGACCCCACCCCTGATGCACACCGACCAGATCCTCATCTTCGACGCCGACGACACCCTCTGGGAGAACAACGTCCTCTTCGAGCGCGTCATCGACGGCTTCCTGGACTGGGCCGCCGCCCCGGAGGGCCGCGACGGCGCCCGGGCCCTGTTCGACCGGATCGAGGCCGCCAACGTGGCCGCCCTCGGCTACGGCGCCACCGTCTTCCGGCAGAGCCTCGCCGACTGCCTGCGGCAGCTGAACGGCGACCGCACCCCCACCGCGGCCGAGCTCGCCCGGATCGACGAGCTGCTCACCCCGCTCACCCGGCGCGGCGAGGTCGAACTGATCGCCGGCGTCGCCGACACCCTCGCCACCCTGGCCGGCCGCCACCGGCTCCTCCTGCTCACCAAGGGCGACCAGGAGGAGCAGCAGGCCAAGGTGACGGCCTCCACGATCGACCACCACTTCGGCGGGATCCACATCGTGGCCGAGAAGTCCGTCGACACCTACCGGCAGCTCACCGCCGAGCTCGGCCTCGACCCGGACCGCACCTGGATGATCGGCAACTCGCCCAAGTCCGACATCGCCCCCGCCCGCCGGGCCGGCCTGCGCACCGTCTTCATCCCGCACGAGCACACCTGGGTGCTGGAGCACGAGGACCTCGGCCCGGACGAGGCGACGCTGCAGCTCGCGACCTTCCCTGAGCTGCTGCGCCACTTCTGAGCGAACGCGCCGGCTCCAGACCTAGACCGCGAGCGCCGTCGCCGGGACCTGCCCCGTGCCGCGGTACAGCCAGGCCCGCTCGGAGGCCGACCACACGCTGGTGGTGAGCAGGTAGAGCGCGGCGGCCACCGGCACCAGCATCGCGAAGACCACCGACGCGAAGGACAGGTACGGCAGCAGCGCCGCCCCCGGCTGCGGGGTGGTCTGCGCGGCCGCCGCGCGCCGGGCCCGGCGGTAGTTGACGTACCCGACCGCCGCCAGCCCGGCGTACAGCAGGCCGAACACCGCGAACTGTCCGGCGCCCTGCGCGTTCCCGACGTGCAGGCCCAGCGGCACCCCGAACAGGGTGTGGTCCAGCAGGTCGTTCGGGGTGGTGAAGAGCCGGTACATCACCGAGAAGAACGGGATCTGCACCAGCATCGGCAGGCAGCCCGCGAACGGCGAGACCTGCTCCTCCCGGTACAGCTCCGCGAGCGCCTCGCGCGCCTTCTCCGGGTTCTTCTTGTGCTTCGCGTTCAGCGCGGCGACCTTCGGCGCCAGCTTCGAGCGGGCCTTCTCCCCGCGCGCCGCCGCCCGCGCCAGCGGGTGCAGGCAGAGCCGCACGGCGAGCACGAACAGGACGATCGCCAGTGCCGTCGGCAGGGCGTGGGCGAGGGTGGCGACCGCGGCGTGGGCGACGGTGACGGCCGGGTCGAGAACAGACAGGACGGACATGGTGAAGCGAGCCCTCCGGGGTCTCAGAACATGAGTGATCGGCGGAGGACGGCCGCGAAGAAGGTACGGGCAGCCGCGGAAACGCGGGCACCGTACGGGAGAACTGCGGGACTACGCGGCCGCCGGGGCCGCTCCCGGCGCCCTGGGGCGTCGCCTGCCCCGGGCGTCCGGATCACGCTGCGGAAGGAACGCCGTACGGAACGCCCGGCGTCGCAGCACCCCGCTGCGCACCGCGGCCGGGGCCCGTGCCCCCAACAACCGCGCCCCGGCGAGGGCCCCCGCGACCGCCCCGGCCACCAGGACCATCGCCGCCACGGCGGCGACGGACGCGAGCCCGCCGCCCTCGGTCACCAACTGCCCGGTCAACACCCGGAGCAGGCCCAGCACCATCGCGACGAACTCCACGGCGGGCCCCCCTCTCGATGTCTTCCCGGTTCCGGACGTTCAGCACGACGATCCTACGACCTCCCGGGTCCCCGCGGTACAGGGGAATTCCTCACGGAGCATCCACCGCGTGCACCCACACCCGCGTCGCGCCGTCCGCCTCCACCGTCAGCCAGACCGACTCCGCGAGGCGCTTGCCGTGACCGGGCAGCGGCCCGGCGACGACGGAACCGTGGCGCAACGCCCCCGCCGCCTTCGGGTCCGGCGCCCCCGCCTGACGGAACCCCTCCGACACACCGGTCCCGAGGTCTGTCCCGGCGCCCGGACTCACCGGGATCCCCAGCCCGTTCAGGAACCCCCATTCCTCTCCCGGAGGCAGCCGGAAGGACAGGAACGCCGAGTCGTCCTGGAACCCCTGCCGGTACGCCCACCGCAGCTCACCCGCCGACGCCGGCGGCTGCACCCGTGCGAACTCCGTGACCCGCTCCGCCGTGACCGCCATCCACGCCCCGGGCCGTCCACCGTCCGCCGCCGGATTCCGGTCCCACTCCCGCAACCAGTACAGGCCCCCCACCGCGCCCACCACCAGAACCAACGGGAGCAGGACACCCAGAAGGAGCGTCCGTCCTTGCCGTCGCCTCACCGCCCCCGCCTCACGGCCTCGCCCCGCGCGGCCCCCCGGCCCCCTGGAAGTCGGTGCCGCTCACGGGACCGCCCTCCCCGTCGTCGAGCCGGACGGTGACCGGCCGGGTCCTGCCGACGATGTCGTACTCCTTGGCCAGCCCGGTCCGGTGCAGGCTCGCCATGTCGGCGTCCGTGACGTCCGTACCGGCGATCGGCGTGCTCTTGCCCGGGTCCCAGTTGTAACGGTCCCAGACATTGACCTGGTACTGCAGGGAGACCCGGGGCTTCCCGTCCGGCCCCGGGACGGCCGTCACCACCCCGGACGTGAGGTACGGATGACTCCCGACCGCCAGGTACCAGTTGCGGTCACCGAACGTGCGGTGGGCGACCGGGCTCTCCACGGGGACCGAGACCGGAGCCCCTCCCGACTTCTCGAACGCGTCCAACGCGGCCTGCCGCCACTGGGCCGTGTTGGCGGCCAGTTGGACGCCCGCGTCCGCCTTGAAGCCGGCGTCGTCGCCGAGCATGCGGTCGACATCCACGGTGAGGGGCGTGCCGGTGCCGTCCAGGTAGTGCGCCATGTTGACGGAGGCATCCGGGTAGCCGACGAGTGAGCCGCCGGCGACGAGGGCGAGGGCCGTCGCCCGGACGTTCTGCTCGTGCAGGCCCGGCTCCCGGACCTTCCACGGCCCGGCGCCTTCGTCCGCTTTCGACCACTCGTAGTCGGTCGGGCCCAGGATCCCCGCCCCGACCAGCTTCGGTGAGTCGGAGGCGAGCAGCCCGGCCCGTACGGCGGGGTCGAGGGCTGCCCACCACGCCTTCAGGTCGCCGGGGTTGCTCGGCATGCCCGCAGCCGTCTCCAGGTCCCCCCGGGCGTTGCCGAGCCCGCCGGGATGCGTCGCCGGGTCGACCTCCTCCGGGTCGAGCGCGCGCAGGGCGGCGGCCACGGCACCGTCTGCCTCGGTGGCCGCCGTCACGGCCGCGGTCATGACCTGCACGTACTGCTGGACTTCGTCCCACTTCCGCTTCTGGTACGCCACCGTCTCGGGGTCGTTCCGCTCCTCGCGGGAGAGAGCGGGCAGCGTGACCGAGCCGTCGGCGGCCACGGTCGCGCCCAGGGCCTCCGCGTCGCCGATCGCGCGGAGCAGCTTCTTCCTGGCTTCGGCGAAGCTCCTGCCGGCGCGGTGCAGAGCCGCGGAGACAGCCAGGGCCTCGAAGTGGAAGGCCGCCAACTCGTCGGCCAGGAAACCGATTTCCCGGGTCGCTTCGTCGGCCGCCGCACCGGTCCAGGGCCGGCTGTCGGACGGTTGGGCGTAGGGCCCGCCGCTCCCACCCGTCAGCGGGTGCAGGACTCCCGAGCGGACCTGGCCGGCGAGGTGCTCCAGATGACCGGAGAGGCCGGTCCAGGTGTCGCCCGCGTGGTCGAGCAACTCGAAGGACGCCGAGCGGAGCTGGGTGAAGGACACCATGGTTCACGGCCCCTTGAAGGCGGTGGCGGTGGAGGAGTCGGTGGCGTGGTAGCTGCGTGCCGTGGCGTCCAGACGGTCGGCCGTCAGGCCGAGCCGGTTGTCGAGGCTGGTCCAGCGGGCCTTCCACCAGGTGAGCGCCTGGGACAGGGCCGGCCCGCTGGCCCACCCCTCGGCCAAGGCCTGGACGGCCGCCGCCGTGTCCGGTTCGACGCGGGTGACGGAGGACTTGAGCTCGCCACGTAGCCGCCGCGCTTCACCGGCGGTCTGCTGGAGCACACCCGGCTGTACGAGGACGGGGGCGCCCGCGCCGACGGTGCCCGCCCACGGACCGGTGGGGCGGGGCAGGACGGTCGCCGGTGGAGCGTCCTGGCCGTAAAGCCAGGGGTTCTGGTCCTTCTCGTCGGTGCCGGTCATGACGGGGAGCCCCCCTCTGCGTGCTCGATCGGTATTCGAACGTAGCCGATCGACCGGGGCGGCGAGGCGTGAATCCGTGAACGCGCGGGGTGTAGCCGTCGGTGCTACGCGGGGCTACCGTGGAAGACATGAGGACGATTACCCAGCGGGAGTTCCGGAACAACTCCGCCGCGGTGATGGACGCGGTGGAGGCCGGTGAGACCTTCCACATCACCAGGAACGGGGTCGAGGTCGCGGAGCTGCGGCCGGTGTCCGGGCGGCGGCGGCTCACGGCGGAGGAGCTGGTGGCGCGGCACGTGAAGTTGCCGCGGGTGGACTACCAGGAGATGCGCAAGGAGGCCGAGGAGTACTTCGGGCCCGAGGAGCTCGTCGGGGACGAGGGCGACGACCCGTTCGAGCGGCGGCGTGGCTGAGCGCCGGAGGGCGTCCCGGCGGCGGCCCGCCGGGGTGCTCGACACCTGTGTGTACATCGACCTGGCGCTGCTCAGCCCCGGGGACCTGCCCGCCGTGCCGGAGCTGACCGCGATCACCTTCGCCGAACTCCAGCAGGGCGTCTCGATGGCCCGCGACCCGATCAGCCGGGCGGCCCGGCTGGAGGTGCTCGGCGCGGCGATGGCCGACTTCGACCCGCTGCCCTTCGACGCGGCCGCCGCCGCCCGCTACGGGACCCTCGTCACCCTGACCATCGCCGCCGGACGGCAGCCGCGCCCGCGCCGGATCGACCTGATGATCGCCGCCGTCGCCTCCGCCCACGGGCTGCCGCTGTACACCCGCAACGTGGCGGACTTCCGGGGGCTGGGCTCGGCGGTGGAGGTCATCGGGGTGTGAGGGCGGCCGAGGCCGCCACGGCCTCGGCCTGCCGCATCCGCCGCATCCGCCGCGCCCGCCGCGCCCGCCGCCGCCGGGAGGTGGTCAACCCAGCCGGATCGTGCGGCCGGTGGCCGCGGAGGTGCGGGCGGCCTCCAGGACGGTGAGGGTGGCCACCGCGTCGCGCGGGTCGACCGGGGGCGGGGTGCCGGGGGTGGCCAGGGCGGCGGCGATGCCGGCGTAGAAGGCGGGGTAGTCGCCCGGGTCGGTGGGCAGGGAGATCTCGGACCCGTCGCTGCCCAGGGTGCCGTGGTGCTCGGGCAGGTCGGCGCCCCACGGGTGGGTGCCGTCCGGGCGGCGGCCCGACCGCAGGTCGGCCTCCTGCGGGTCCATGCCGTGCTTGACGTACCCGGCGGTGTCGCCGAGCACCCGCAGCCGGGGGCCGATCAGCGGGGTGATGGCGCTGGTCCACAGGTGCGAGCGGGTGCCGCAGGCGTGGGTCAGGGCGACGAAGGCGTCGTCGTCCACCACCGCGCCGTCCCGCCGCACGTCGATCTCCGCGTAGACCGTCTCGACCGGCCCGAACAGGGTGAGCGCCTGGTCGACCAGGTGACTGCCCAGGTCGTACAGGGTGCCGCCGACCTCGGCCGGGTCGGCGAGCTCGCGCCAGCCCGGCTTGGGCTTCGGGCGGAACCGCTCGAACCGGGACTCGAAGCGGTGCACCCGGCCGAGCGCGCCGCCGCGCACCAGTCGGCTCGCGGTGAGGAAGTCGCCGTCCCAGCGCCGGTTCTGGAACACCGACAGCAGGACGCCCCGCTCCTCGGCCAGCCGGCACAGCTCCAGCGCCTCCGCGGCGGTGCCGGCCAGCGGCTTGTCCACCACGGTGGCCAGGCCGGCCCGCAGGGCGGCGCGGGCCAGCGGGGCGTGGGTGCGGTTGGGCGAGGCGACGACCACCAGGTCCAGCGCGTCCGGGTCGGCGAGCAGCTGCTCGGGGGTGTCGACGGCGCGGGCGTCCGGGTGCTCGCGGCGCAGCTGCTCCCGGCGCTCCGGGTTGGCGGTGACCACGGCGTCCAGCCGCAGCCCGGGCGTGGTGGCGATGAGCGGGGCGTGGAAGGCGGAGCCGGCCAGGCCGTAGCCGATCAGGCCGACGCGGAGGGGGCGGGGGGCGGTCAGCGGGTTCATACGGCCCACTCAATCACGGGGTGCCCCTTTGCTCCCGGTTTCCCGGTTCCCCGCTGCTCCCCGCTGCTCCCGCTGCCCGTCCGTCGGCCGTCGCGTCCCGTTGGACGGGACGTTCTGTCCCCTGCCATCCGTGCGGATTAGGCTGTGGCGCGTCAGGGCCCCACCGCAAGACTTGCAACATTCCGGGAGACACGCACGTGGCAGACCGCAAGCCCATCGAGTCCTGGCTGACCGACATGGACGGTGTCCTCATCCACGAGGGCACGCCGATCCCCGGGGCGGAGGAGTTCCTCCGCCGGCTGCGGGAGTCCGGCAAGCCCTTCCTCGTCCTCACCAACAACTCCATCTACACCCCGCGCGACCTGAGCGCCCGGCTGGCCGGGATGGGCCTGGAGGTGCCGGAGGAGTGCATCTGGACCTCGGCCCTGGCCACCGCCAAGTTCCTCAAGAGCCAGCGCCCGAACGGCACCGCGTACGTGATCGGCGAGGCCGGCCTCACCACGGCGCTCTACCAGGCCGGGTACGTGCTGACCGACAACAACCCGGACTACGTCGTGCTCGGCGAGACCCGGACCTACTCCTTCGAGGCGCTGACCAAGGCGATCCGCCTGATCAACGCGGGCGCCCGGTTCATCTGCACCAACCCGGACGAGACCGGCCCCTCCACCGAGGGCGTGCTGCCGGCCACCGGCTCGGTCGCGGCCCTGATCACCAAGGCCACCGGCGTGGACCCGTACTTCGTCGGCAAGCCCAACCCGCTGATGATGCGCGAGGCGCTCAACACCGCCGGCGCCCACTCGGAGACCGCCGTGATGATCGGCGACCGGATGGACACCGACATCGTCGCGGGCATGGAGGCCGGCATGGAGACCATCCTGGTGCTCACCGGCCTGACCTCCGCCGGCGACGTGGAGCGCTTCCCGTACCGGCCGACCCGGGTGGTCACGTCGATCGCGGACCTGGTCGAGCTGGTCTAACCTCTGCGGTGCAGTCGCGGGGCCCCCCCCCCCCCCCCCCCCCGGGGGGCGGGCGGCTCAAACCCCCGGTAGTGGAGCGCGCGCGCGAGCACCCCGGCGCGCGACACGGCGCC
>NZ_JBHYGR010000009.1:0-19187 GCF_042738155.1 Kitasatospora sp. NPDC059088
AAGTACGTCCAGTACGAGGCCGACTCGGGCGCACGCCCAGCCGGGCGCCCAACGCCGCGCGCTGATCTGCCAAGATCCGCCGGACAGGCCCTAGTCGCGGGCGACCGGCCGGGCCGGGGTGTCCGGCGCCGTCGGGGCGGCCGCCCTGGTCACCAGGGCTCGCGGGCCAGGAAGGCCGGCCGCTGCTCCGGGTCCACCGGGTCGTAGTACCGGTGGTAGACCGGGGTCAGCCCGCCGGAGACCGGGGGCACGATCCAGCTCCAGTCCGCCGGGGTCGGGCGGCCGAGGCGCTGCTCCTGGGCGACGTGCTTGAGGAAGCGCGCCGACTCCGTGTGGTGGTCCGCGATCGTCACCCCGGCCTCCTGGAAGGAGTGCAGCACCGCGAGGTTGAGCTCGACCAGGGCGCGGTCGCGCCAGAGCGTGCGCTCGCTGGAGGTGTCCAGGCCCAGCCCTTCGGCGACGGTGCCGAGCATGTCGTAGCGGTCGGCGTCGGCCAGGTTGCGGGCGCCGATCTCGGTGCCCATGTACCAGCCGTTGAACGGCGCGGTGGGGTAGCGGACGCCGCCGATCTCCAGCGTCATGTCGCTGATCGCGGGCACCGCGTACCAGCGCAGCCCGAGGTCGGCGAACCAGGCGTGCTCGGGGTGGCTGAGCGGCACCTCCAGGGTGGTGTCGTCCGGCAGGCCGTACCAGCGCGGGCGCGCCTCGGGGCTTTCCTGGAGCAGCAGCGGCAGCACCTCGAAGCGGTCCTCGGCGCACTTCCAGCCGAGTTCGCGGGCCCGCGCGGCGAGTTCGGCGCCCGCCGGGTCGCCGACCACGGCGCCGACCACATCGCCGTCGACCCGGTGCCCGGCGTAGCGGACCAGCTGCTGGTTGAGGATCCGCGGGGCCGGGCGGTCCGGGCGGTCGGGGGCGAACACCGAGACCACCGGGCGGATCCGGCCGCCGTTGCCCGCCAGCCGGAGGTGCTCGAAGCACTCGGCGGCGATGTCGTCGGGGTCGGACAGGTGGCGCAGGTCGCGGACCACCAGGCTGCGCCAGTACAGCCGGCCGATGCAGCGGGCGGCGTTGCGCCAGGCGAGCTTGGCGCCGTAGGCGAGTTCGGCGGGGGTGTGGTGGTAGCTGCCGGTGCGGTCGATCTCCTCCCGGACGGCGCGCAGCCTCGGCCCCGGGCCGCCGGCGGTGGGCTGCTCGCGGTGGAACTGCCGGACGAACTCGGCAGCCTGCCCGGGGTCGGTGAACGGCGTTGGCACGGGCGGCAGTTGCGGCGCCGGTGCCGGCTCCGAAGTCCGCTCCGAAGTCTGTTGCGGGGTCAGCCGTGGGTCCGGGGCCGGGTCCGGCCGCAGCCCCGGTCCGGGGGTCGGCGGTACGGGTGGTGCGAAGTCCGGCGCGGGGTGCGCGTGGGCGTACGGACAGCCGCCGCTCGGGGCGGTGGCTGTTCTGCGGGTGCGGAGCCGGTTGAAGATCAAGGACACATCCCTCCTGGCGAACAGGAGTACCGGAGGTGTCCGGCCCACCGCAGGGAGTGAACGATTCGGCCCCCGCACCCGCGCTCAGCGCGCTAGGGTGCGGGGGCCGAAGGTCGGATCGTACGACCGGAAGGCGGGGCCTGTGGGGCTGGTGGGGCTTCGGTCAGCCCATGTCCTCCAGGCGGACGCCCTTGGTCTCCTTCATGTACTTCGCGACGAAGACGAGCGACAGCGCCGCGAAGGCCGCGTACACCAGGTAGGTCGCCGAGAGGTTCCAGCGCGCGAGCGACGGGAACGACACGGTGATCACCCAGTTGGCGATCCACTGCGCGGAGGCGGCGACGGAGAGCGCGGCGGCGCGGATCCGGTTCGGGAACATCTCGCCGAGCATCACCCAGACGACCACGCCCCAGGACATCGCGAAGAACAGCACGAAGGCGTTGGCGGAGATCAGCGCGACGGTGCCCTGGAGGTCGGGCAGCGTGACGTTGTCGCCGGAGCCGGTCGCGGAGGAGAACGCCCAGCCGGCGGCGGCGAGGGTGACGGCCATGCCGGCCGAGCCGATCAGGGCGAGCGGCTTGCGGCCGATCCGGTCGACCAGCAGGATCGCGATCACGGTGCCGAGGATGTTGATGACCGAGCCGATGAAGCTGATCAGCAGCGAGTTGCTCTGGTCGATGCCGACCGACTGCCACAGGATCGACGAGTAGTAGAAGATCACGTTGATGCCGACCAGCTGCTGGAACACCGACAGGCCGATGCCGACCCAGATGATCGGGAGCAGGCCGAAGCGGCCGCCGAGCAGGTCGCGGAAGCGCGGGCGGTGGTCGGAGGCGATCAGTGACTGGATCTCGGCGATCCGGGCGTCGGTGTCGATGCCCTCGCCCTCGACCTCGACCAGCACCTTGCGGGCGTCGTCCAGGCGCTCGGCCTGGATCAGGTAGCGGGGGGACTCCGGGATCACCGAGGAGAGCACGAAGTAGACCGCGGCCGGCACGACGCAGATGCCGAGCATCCACTGCCAGGCCTCCAGGCCGAGCAGGCGGCCGCGGGTGTCACCGCCGGCGGCGTCCGCCAGCACCCAGTTGACCAGCTGGGATATCGCGATCCCGAGCACGATGGCGGCCTGCTGGAAGGAGGCCAGCCGGCCGCGGTACTTGGTCGGCGCGACCTCGGCGATGTAGGTCGGGGCGATCACCGAGGCGATGCCGATGGCCGCGCCGCCGAGGACGCGCCACAGCGCGAGGTCCCAGGGGGAGAACGGCAGCATCGAACCGACGGCGCTGACCGCGAACAGCAGCGCGCCCGCCTTCATGACCTTGATCCGGCCGTAGCGGTCGGCGAACCGGCCGGCCAGCGCGGCACCGACCGCGGAGCCCAGCAGCGCCGAGGAGACGATCAGGCCGGTCTCGCCGCTGCCGACTCCGAACTTCCCCTGGATCCCGGAGACGGCGCCGTTGATCACGGAGCTGTCGTAGCCGAAGAGGAAGCCGCCGAGGGCCGCTGCGGCGGTGATGAAGACGACGAAGCCGAGGCGGCCGGGCGCGGTGGCCTCGGCCGCCCCGGAGGGCTTCTGGGTGACGCTCACGATCTTGACTCCTGGTACTCAACGCTGAGCTCGGTAGCCGAGATCGTAACCCCTATTCGTTCAAGCCTTGTAGGCGGGGAGGCTCAAGTTTTGCTCTGAGAATTCGTAAGGTGAACAAGCAAATTGGGGCCTCCGGGGTAACCCGCTGGTGGCTCGCTCCTCGCTCGCTCAGGCGGGGGCGGAGAGCGAGAGCCCGAACCGGCCCTCCGGGTCCGTCCACCAGTGGGTCAGCCGCAGCCCGGCCGCGGCCAGCTCCCCGGCCACCCGCTCCCGGCGGAACTTGGCCGACACCTCGGTGCGCAGCTCCTCGCCCCGGTCGAAGTGCACCGGCAGGTCCAGGGCCGGGATCTTCACGGTCTGCGTGCGCAGCGAGCGCAGCCGCATCTCGATCCACTCCTGCTCCGGGTCCCAGAGCGCGACGTGCTCGAAGGCCTCCGGGTCGAAGTCGGCGCCCAGCTCGCGGTTGAGCACGTTGAGCACGTTGCGGTTGAACTCGGCGGTCACCCCGGCGCCGTCGTCGTAGGCGGCGACCAGGACGGCCGGGTCCTTGACCAGGTCGGTGCCGAGCAGCAGGAAGTCGCCCGGGTCGAGGGCGGCGCGCAGGCCGCGCAGGAAGCCGGCCCGCTCCTGCGGCAGCAGGTTGCCGAGGGTGCCGCCGAGGAAGGCGACCAGCCGGGGGCCGCCCTCCGGGGGCAGGCCGAGGCGGGCGGTGAAGTCGGCCAGGACGCCGTGCACGGCCAGCCCGGGGTACTCGGCGGCGAGCGCGGTGCCGGCCGCGACCAGGGCGCTCTCGCTGACGTCCACCGGGACGTAGGTCTCCAGGTCGCCGGTCGAGCGCAGCGCGTCCAGCAGCAGCCGGGTCTTCTCGGAGGAGCCGGAGCCCAGCTCGGCCAGGGTGCGGGCGCGGGTGGCGGCGGCGATCTCGCCGGCCCGGGCGGTGAGGATGGCCCGCTCGGCGCGGGTCGGGTAGTACTCGGGCAGCCGGGTGATCTCCTCGAACAGCTCGCTGCCCCGGGCGTCGTAGAACCACTTCGGCGGCAGCCACTTGGGGTCGGCGGTCAGTCCGTGTCGCACGTCGTGGTGCAGCGCGGTGCTGAAGTGGTCGGCGGGCAGCAGTCGGGTGAGATCGAATGTGTCCATGACAGGGTGGTTCCTCTGTTCAGAAGATGAAGGGAGAGTGGAGGGTCAGTAGTGGCTGGGGAGCCGCCGGACGGTGACGCCCGCGGCGTCGGCCAGCAGCAGGGAGCCCTCCGGGACGGGCGTCCAGTCCGGGGCGTCGTCGTACGGCTCGGAGGCCGCCACCGTGCCGAGGCCGGGCAGGCTCCGGTGGTGCAGGGTGTCGCCCCAGGTGGTCGCGGCGAGCGCGGCGCCGTCGGTGAGCAGCAGGTTGAGCCGTCCGGTGGTGTGCGCGGTGACGTCGGCCACCGTGCCCGCGAGCGCCTCGCCGAGGCTCTCGCCCCGGCGCAGCCGGTGCAGGGTGAGGGCCCACAGCAGGGCCGAGTCGCTCCGGGCCTCCAGCTCCAGCAGCTCGGCGGGCGGCAGCAGGGCGGCGAGCGCGTCCAGCTTCCCGGGCCAGCCGGCCACCGCCCCGTTGTGGCTGAACAGCCAGCGCCCGGCGGCGAACGGCGCGGCCGCGGCCGCGCCCGCCGCGCAGCCGTCGGTGGCGGAGCGGACGGCCGCCAGCAGCGCCCGGGTGCGGATCACCCGGGCGAGGTCGGCGAAGCCGGCGTCCGCCCAGATCGGCCCGGACCGGCGGTAGCGGGCGGGCACCTCGTCGCCGTCCGCGTACCAGCCGAGGCCGAAGCCGTCCACGTTGACCGTCCCGTACTGCTGGGTGCGCGGCGCCCAGGACTGCCGGTGCAGCGCGTACGGCGGCCGCACCAGCAGCTCCTGGGGTGCCACCGGCTCGCCCAGGTAGGCGATGTGACGGCACATCAGGCGCCCTCCTGCCCGTGCTCCGCGCCGCGGGCGCCGCGCTCCGGGGCGCGGGCGTCGTGCTCCGGGGCGCGGGCGTCGTGCTCCGCGCTGCGGGCGGTGCGGAAGCCGGAGAAGATCTGCCGCCGGACGGGGTAGTCCCAGTTGCGGAAGGTGCCCCGGCAGGCGACCGGTGCCACCGCGAAGCAGCCGCCGCGCAGCACCTTGTGCTCGGGTCCGAAGAAGACCTCCGAGTACTCCTTGTACGGCCAGGCCCGGAACCCCGGGTAGGAGTGGAAGTCGCTGGCCGTCCACTCCCACACATCGCCCATCAACTGCCGTACCCCGTACGGTGATTCGCCCGCCGGATAGCTTCCGGCGGCGGCCGGTCGCAGATGCCGCTGGCCGAGGTTGGCGTGCTCGGGGCCGGGTGGGCCGTCGCCCCAGGGGTAGCGCCGCGACCGGTCGGTGGCCGGGTCGTGCCGGGCGGCCTTCTCCCACTCGGCCTCGGTCGGCAGCCGCCGCCCGGCCCAGCGGGCGTACGCGTCCGCCTCGTACCAACTGACGTGCAGCACCGGCTCGTTCGGCGGCACGGGTTCGACGGCGCCGAACCGGCGGCGGAGCCACTGGCCGTCCTGCCGCTGCCAGAACAGCGGGGCGGTCAGGTCGGCCCGCAGCCTGTGCTGCCAGCCCTCCGCGGTCCACCAGTGCGGGTCGTGGTAGCCGCCGTCGGCGATGAAGCGCTGGTAGGCGGCGTTGGTGACCGGGGTGGTGTCCAGGAAGTAGGCCGGCAGGTCGACGCGGTGCGCCGGGCGCTCGTTGTCCAGGGCCCACGGCTCGGTGTCCGTGCCCATGGTGAACGGGCCCGCGGGGATCAGGACCTCGGCGGGCAGGGTGGCGGCGTCGGCGGGCGCGGGCGGCGGCGGGGGAGCGGCCAGGGCGGGTTCACCCCGGCGGAGCTGGTGGGTGATCAGCATCGTCTCGTCGTGCTGCTGCTCGTGCTGGGCGATCATCCCGAAGGCGAACCCGGCGTCCAGCAGCGGTGCGCCCTCCAGGGGGCTGGCGGCCAGCAGGTCCAGCACCCGGCCGCGCACCTCGTGGGCGTACGCGCGGGCCTCGGCCGGCGGGAGCAGCGGCAGGCTGGGGCGCTCGGCCCGGGGGTGCTCGAACGCGTCGTACAGCGGGTCGATCTCGGGGTGCATCGGGTCCCGGCCGCCGACGTTGCGCAGCAGCCACAGCTCCTCCTGGTTGCCGATGTGCGCGAGGTCCCAGACCAGCGGCGACATCAGCGGGGAGTGCTGGGCGGTGAGGTCGGTGTCCTCGACGCAGTCGGTCAGCGCGGCGGTCCGGGCGCGGGCGGCCAGCAGTTCGGCGGCGATGCTCTCGCGCAGGGCCTCGGTCCCGCGGGTGGGATCGATGCCGGGGGTGGGATCGCTCCCGGGGGTGGGATCGGTGCCCGGGGTGGCGGGCGGTCGGACGTCGGTCATGATGCCTCCTCCGGGGGAGTGCGTCGGGTGCCGGAGCGCAGGGCGTCCAGCTGGTCGTCGGCCGGGCAGCGGCCGCGCGCGGGGTAGCGCTCGGCGAACTCGGCGACGGTGGCGCGCAGCCGCCCGGCGCCGGGCAGGCGGCCCAGCGCGGCGTCGGCGGCGGCGAAGCAGGTGAGGGCGGCGCGGCGCAGCTCGGGGTCGGCGACGCCCAGGGTGGCGGCGCGGCGCCAGACCCCGCTGCGCGGCGGGCGCGCATCGGCGGCGCCCTCCCGCCGGTCGGCGGCGTCGAGCGGTTCCAGCGCGGCGAGTGCGGTGTCGGCGGCCACCGGGTCGTCCAGCAGCGCGGTGACCAGGGCGGTGGGCACCACCCAGCCGTCACCGGGCTGGGCGTCGATCATCCGCAGCTCCAGGTGGCCGCGCGGGCGCACCGGGGGGAACAGGGTGGTGCAGTGGTACTCCAAGTCGGCCAGTGTGGGCGGGCGTTCGCCCGCGCCGCGGGTCCAGTCGCGGAAGGTCAGGCCGGGCGGGGCGGTCCAGGGCCGCCCCTCCGGCCTTCGCACGCACAGGACTTCGGCGTCCAGCACGTACTGCGCCCAGGCCTCGCGCGGGTCGCCGTGGTCCGGCTCGGGGGCCAGGGTGCGGGTCGGGTCCATCCGGGACCAGACGGTCTGCCGGGTGGACCGGTGGCCGGTCGGCTTCCCGTCCAGGAGCGGGGAGTTGGCGAAGGCGGCGACCAGCACCGGGCCGAGCCGGTGGACCAGCTGCCAGCGCCGCTCGACCGCGTGCGGGCCGGCCGCGTCACCGGCGTCCAGGCACACCTGGACGGACGCGGTACCGGTCATCATGACCCGGCCCCAGGGCCCGGCCGAGTCGAAGAAGCGCTCCATCGCGAGGTAGCGGGGGTGGTCCAACACCATCCGTCGGGGGCGGGCGAGCGGGTCCGTCCCGGTGCCGGTGAGGCGCAGGCCCTGCGCCGCGAAGGCGGCCCGCAGGGCGGTCAGATCGCGTCGGGTGTCGTCGACGCAGGCCAGCAGGCCGGTGGCGGGCGGGGAGCTGAGCTCGACCTGTCCGCCGGGTTCGAGCGTGAGGCGCGAACCGGAGGGGAGCGAGGTGCCGTCGGCGCCGCCCAGGGGCAGCGATTCCAGCGCGGCGTGGAGCAGTTCGGGAGGAACCGGCCGGCCGGGACATCGGTCGTCATGGACGAACCACTCGACCTCGACCCCCACCAGGCGGGGCGGTCCGATCTTGAAGCAGACGCCCGACACGTGGCTGCGCGCCCCCGATTCGGTCAACGGGGTCACCCCCGTCGGGGGCGGTGCTGCGCTCTGCCGGTCGGGCGGAGTGGTGCGGGACGTCGGTATCACCGGACTCACCATCCTCGGGATCACGATTGCGGCCCGGTCTACTTTGCCCAGTCTGCTACGGAGCATGCGGGGGCGCTTCGCAAATATCGCGTGAATGTTCGTTTTCGCAGGTCAGGGCCATGGCGATCGGGTGAATGCGGGGTTCTCGGGGGCTCCGGGGAGGGCTGCCCGGCCGGGGCACGTGCCCCGGTCACAGGCGGTCCAGGCGCTGCAGGACGGTGTCCAGCACCGGGCCCGGCAGGGCGTAGTTGAGGCGCAGCGAACCCGCGCCGCCCGGGCCGAACTCGGCGCCGTCGGAGGCCTCCAGGCCGCAGCGCTCCAGCAGCGCGGCGCGGGCGCCGGTGGGCGGCAGGCCGAGGGCGGCGGCGTCCAGCCAGAGCAGGTACGAGGCCCGCGGGACGGAGCGGACGGCGGGGCCGAGCCGCTCGGTGAGCCGGGCGCGGGCGGCGGCGAGGTGCGCCAGCAGCGCGTCCAGCCACGGGCCGCCCTCGCCGAGCGCGGCCCGCTGCACGGTCTGCTCCAGCAGGCCGCCCTCCCAGAGGCCGTAGCCGGCCAGGGTGTCGGTCAGCCGGGCGCGCAGTGCCGGGTCCGGTACGAGGGCCCAACTGCTGGGAATGCCCGAGCAGTTGAAGGTCTTGCCGACCGAATTCAGGGTGACGACGGCGTGCCGGTGCGCCGGGTCGGCGGTGGTCACGGCGACGGGGTGGGCCCGGCCGGGGTGGGTGAGGTCGCCGTGGACCTCGTCCGAGACCAGCAGGGCGCCCGCCTCCGCGGCCCACCCGGCCAGCCCGCTCAGGTACCCGGTGTGCCACACCGTGCCGGAGGGGTTGTGGGGGTTGCTCAGCAGGACGGCGGACGCGGGGCGGGGAAGTGGGCCGCCCGGGGAGCGGTAGCCGGTGGGGGAGGGGCGCAGCGGCAGCTCGCGGTACGGGAGGCCGGCCGCGCGGCAGAGCTGGGCGAAGCCGCCCCACTCGGGGGTGGGGAAGAGGACGGGGGCCTGCTGGTCCGCGGTCCCCGTCCGGACGGTCTCCAGGAGCAGGCGCAGCGCGGTGCGCGGGCCGCAGGGGAGCAGCAGGACCCAGTCCGGGTCGACCTCGACGCCGTGCCGGGCGCGGTACCAGTCGGCGACCAGGGTCCGCCCGGCCGGATCGCAGACGGTGTACCCGTAGGCGGGGTGGCGGGCGCGCCGGGCCAGGGCCTCGGCGACGGCGGGCGGACCGGGGAGGTCCATGTCCGCCAGGCCCATCGGGATCACGCCGGGGGCGGCGGCCCGGGCCCACTTGCTGCTGCCGGTGCCGGTGCGGTCGAAGGGGGCGTCGAAGCCGAACGCGGAGCCGGAGCCGGGGCCGGAGCCGGGGTGAGGGTTGCGGCCGGGGTCGCGTCCGGAGTCGGGGTCGCTGCCGGAGTCCGGCGAACAACTGACAGCTGACAGATGTCGAAAGTTGAAATCTGTTCGCTGAAATCTGTCATCTGTCATCTGTTCGCCGTCCTTCGTCCGCCGTCGTCACCCGCCAGGTACGCCGCCAGTCCGCGGCCTCCCCGGCACATCATCACCGCGTGGTTGGCCCGGAACAGCGGGTGCAGCGGCAGGGCGAGGCGTCGCAGCAGGGGCTTGGCGGGGCGGGCGTCCTCCTCGAAGAGCACCCGGCACCGCGTACCGCCCGGTCCGTCCGCCGTCACGGTGAACCGCGACCAGCCGACCAGGTCGCCCCGCATCGCCGCCTCCAGCACCCCGGCCGCCGGGTCGCGCCGCCGGGCCTCCAGCCCGATCACCAGCCGGTACGGCAGCAGCGCCCGGAGCACCACCTCGCCGGACCCCGCACCGGTCTCCCGGGCCGCGCGGACCTCCGGCCACCACAGCGGATAGCTCCGCACGTCCGCCAGCGCCGCGTACACCGCCGGGGCCGGTGCCGCGAGGCGCCACTCGCCCCGGAAGCGGTAGTGGTTGGGATCCACGGCTCCACCCTAGGGAGAGCGCCGTCCGCGAGGAAGGGTGCAGTCCGCTTGCACCCGTTCGGGGTGCAAGGGAGGATCTTGTGTGCTTGTAGTCTCATCAGTCACGGCAGCACCTCCCGGCGCTGCGCCCCCGGATCCGGAGTGAAGGAGTCACAGGCATGCGGCGACCGAGCTGGGTACCGGAAGGTATGGACCTGGACAAACCGAACGCCGCGCGGGTCTACGACTACTACCTCGGGGGCTCCCACAACTTCGAGGTCGACCGGGAGATGGCCCGCCGGGCGATGGCCCTGTGGCCCGAACTGCCCCAGATCATGCGCTCCAACCGGGCCTTCCTGCGCCGCGCCGTGGCCTTCCTCGCCGAGCAGGGCATCAGCCGCTTCCTGGACATCGGCTCCGGCATCCCGACCTTCGGCGCCGTGCACGAGATCGCCCGGGCGATCCGCCCGGGGGCCGAGGTGGTCTACGTCGACCGCGACCCGGTCGCCGTCGCCCACAGCCGCCTGCTGCTGGAGGAGGACCCGCACAGCGCCGTCGTCCAGGCCGACCTGCGCGACATCGAGGACCTGCTGGACCGCCCCGAGGTGTCCGCCCTGCTGGCCGGCGACGAGCCGGTGGCCGTCCTGCTGGTGGCCGTCGCCCACTTCGTCAGCGACGACGAGGACCCCTGGAAGCTGATCGCCGCGGTCCGCGACCGCCTCCCCGCCGGCAGCGCGCTGGTCCTCTCGCACGCCTCCCTGGAGGCCCGCCCGGACCAGGCCGAGGACCACCAGAAGCTCTACCGGATGACCCCGACCCCGCTGACCATGCGCACCCGCGACCAGGTCACCGCGATGTTCGACGGCTTCGAGCTGGTCGAACCGGGCGTGGTGCACCTGCCGCAGTGGCGCCCCGACCAGCCGGGCACGGTCGGCGAGCACCCCGAGCGGATCGCCGGGGTGGCGGGCGTGGGGTTCCGCCCTTGAGCGGTCGCGCCGGGAGAGCAGCCGACGCCCGCACGCCCCGTGCGGCGGCCGCCGGACGCCCGGCCCTGCCCAGCGCCGCCGTGAGCCCCGCCGCTGTGACCCCCGACGCCCCGGCCTCCGCCGCGACGAGCAGCGCCGTCGGGACGCTCCGGTGAGCGGCGCGACCCCGCCGGGCGGCGACGCGGAGCGGTTCCACGAGGACTGGTCCCGGCTGCTCTCCGCCGACCACGGCATCGCCGTCCACCCCGGCCTGCTCGGCCGGCTGGTCGCGCGCACCGCCGCGCTGCTGCACCGGGCCCAGCAGAACGACCCCTTCGAGCCCCGGCTGGCCTCCCGGGCCGGTGCCGAACTGGTCGACGGGCACTTCACCGACCCGGTGCTGCTCGCCCGCGCCGTCGAACTGCTCCAGGCCCAGCCGCTCCACGACGGCCGCGGCCCCGCCCTCACCGGCGCCTTCGCGGCGGGCTGGGCGAACGCCCTGCGCGAGCGCACGCTGCGCGAGCAGGAGGCCATCCGCACCGCCGCCGACGCCGCCCGCAAGGAGGCCGAACGCGCGCTGCGCGCCTCCGAGGCCCGCTTCCGCGCCCTGTTCGAGAGCGCCGCGATCGGCATCGCGATCGGTGACACCGACGGCACCATCCTCGCGGTCAACAAGGCCGTGCAGGAGCTGTTCGGCGCCGGGCCGGGGGACATGGTCGGGCGCCGGGTCGACGACCTCGTCCACCCCGAGGACACCCCGGGCGTCTGGGAGGCGTACGAGGAGCTGATCAGCGGCAAGCGGGAGTACTTCCAGTTCGACAAGCCGTACTACCGGCAGGACGGGGAGGTGGTCTGGACCCACCTGACGGTCTCGCTGATCCGTGACGACGACGGGGTCCCGCAGTACCAGGTCGCGATGCTGGAGGACGTCACCGACCGCTACCGGCTCCAGGAGCGGCTGCGCCACCAGGCCACCCACGACCCGCTCACCGGCCTGCCCAACCGCGCCGCCTTCTTCGAGCGGCTGGAGAAGGTCTTCGACGAGCCGGAGCCGGGCGCCCGCTTCGGCCTCTGCTACGTCGACCTCGACGGCTTCAAGGTGGTCAACGACAGCCTCGGCCACGACATGGGCGACCAGCTGCTGTCCGCCGTCGCCGCCCGGCTCAAGGCCGCCCTCACCCCGCTCGGCCACCTGGTCGCCCGGCTCGGCGGCGACGAGTTCGTGGTGCTGCTGGAGAACTGCCGCGGCGAGCAGGAGGCGGTGGCCGCCGCCAAGACCGTGCTCAAGGCCCTGGCCGGGCCGGTGCTCATCGGTGACCACAAGCTCGCCGTCGGCGCCAGCGTCGGCGTGCTGGAGCGGAGGGTCTCCACCACCACCCCCGGCGCCGCCGTCCGGGCCGCCGACCTGACGCTGTACCGCGCCAAGGAGGCCGGCCGCGGCCGCTGGACGCTGTTCGACCCCAAGGAGAACGCCCGCGCGGTCAGCCGCTACGCGGTCTCGGTGCGGATGCCGGCCGCCCTCGACCGCGGCGAGTTCTTCATCGACTACCAGCCGCTCTACCGTCTCGCCGACGGCCGGATGGCCGCCGTGGAGGCGCTGGTGCGCTGGCGCCACCCGCAGCTCGGGGTGCTCGGCCCGGACGAGTTCGTCACCACCGCCGAGGAGACCGGGCTGATCATGCCGCTCGGCCGCTGGGTGCTGGAGCAGGCCTGCGGCCAGGCCGCGGACTGGATCAAGCACTACGGCGACGCCGCGCCGCAGCTGAACGTCAACCTGGCGGTGCGGCAGGCGCGCAGCGCCGCGCTGGTCACCGACCTCGGCCGGATCCTGGACGGCACCGGACTCGACCCGGCCCGGCTGCAGCTGGAGATCACCGAGTCGACGGTGGTCGGCCCCGAGGACGAGGCGCTGCGCACCCTGCACGGGCTGGTCGATCTCGGGGTGTCGCTGGCGGTGGACGACTTCGGCACCGGCTGGTCCAACCTCTCCTACCTGCGCGACCTGCCGGTCTCCGGGCTCAAGATCGCCGGGTCCTTCGTCGGCGACCTGCACGACCCGGCGAAGGACGGCGCCACCGGGTGGCGCATCGTCAGCGGCCTGGTGTCGATGGCGCACACACTCGGCCTGAACGTCACCGCCGAGGGCGTGGAGACCCGCAAGGACGCCGAGCGGCTGCGCGGGATGGGCTGCGACTGGGCGCAGGGCTGGCACTTCGGCCGCCCGGTGCGGCCCGAGGAGATCGCCCGCCGGATCGTCGAGGAGCCGGAGGGGCGCCCGGTCGAGGAGGGGTGAACCCGCCCGGGGAGGGGTGGGCCCGGCAGCTCCCGGCTCGGCTCCCACCTCCGCGCGCACGGGTTCCGGAACCGTCTCGGAACCGATCCGGAAACCGCCCTGCGGCCCTGCCCGGTATGCGGGATGATGGCGCGTCAAAATCACCACCCGGCACCGGTGCGCCCGTGGTCAACGCCTCCGCACCGGCCCCGGGGATCGGGGGAGGGGTACGCCGTGATGGGCGCAACGGAGGGCTCCGGTCCGGGCGGTCCGGGCGGTCCGGGCGAGGGGGACGGGCGCCGGGGGCGGCCGGAGGAGTCGCCGCGGACCAGGGTCGACTGGGGCTCCCGGGAGCGGGGCACCCGGTTCCGGGGGTCGTGGGACCCGCGGCGCGGGCGGGGCGGAGCCCGGGACCGGGCCGCGGAGGAGGTCCGCCACGATCCGGAGGCCGCCACCGAGGTGCGCCGACCGCGCTCCGCGGCCGGCGGCCCGTCCTGGCAGGACAACATCGGCCCGGGGCCCGCGCCGGGCGGCGGACCCGCACCCGCACCCGCGGCCGGGCCCGCGCCCGCACCCGGGCCCACGGGCGGCCCCTTCGAGGACGACTTCCCCGAGGCCCTGCTGGACCGCTTCACCCCGCTGGGCAGGGCGGGCGCCGGCGCGGAGGGCACCGTCTGGTACGTCCGGCGCACCGACGGCGGCGCCGACGCCGCGGTCAAGGTGGCCGTCGGCGGCCAGCGGATGGACCACGACCTGCTCGCCCACCTGCGCAACGACGGCTTCCGCCGGCACGTCCCGCACCTGATCGACTACGGGCGGGTCCGCCACCACGGCGTGCCGGTCGACTGGGTGGCGATGGAGTACCTGCCCGTCACCCTCTCCGCGCACGTCGCCGCGCTGCGCCGCGGCGGTGCCCACGCCGACCCGCGGACCACCGAGCAGATCGTCTACGAGCTGGTCTCGCTGCTGGAGTTCTGGCAGCGGCGGATCCAGCGCAACCCGCTGGACTTCAAGCCGGTCAACATCCTGGTGCGCCCCGGCCGCGGCCCCGGGGAGTTCGTGATCGCCGACTTCGGCGGCGTCGACCGGCTCACCGACAGCCGCCGGTTCACCTCCACGATGATGGTCACCGTCGCCTACATGGCCCCCGAGCAGCTGGCCGGCAAGAACCACGAGGCCGGGCCCTGGTGGGGGCTCGGCAACGTGCTGTACGAACTGTTCGTCGGCCGGCCCCGGTTCGTCGGGGCGGACGGCGAGCGGGCGGCCGACCACGACCTGGAGCTGGAACTCGTCATGGGCGAGGAGGTGGACCTCTCCGCCGTCTCCGACCGGCGTCAACTGCTCCTACTCCAGGGCCTGTTCACCAAGAAGCCGGAGGACCGCTGGACTGCTGCGGAGGTCCGCAGCTGGTTGGCCGGCGGCAGCCCGGCGGTGATCCGGCGCCGCCCGCAGGCCCTGCGGCCGATCACCTTCCTGGGCGACCCGTTCACCGACCCGGTCCGGCTCACCGAGGTGCTGCTGCGCAACTCCGGTGCGGCGGCGCGCTGGCTCGCGGCGGTCGGGGCGGAGCGGCTGCGCGACTGGCTGCGCGACGAGGTCAAGGACTCCGTGTTCGACCTCCACTACCTCACCGACGTGGTCCGCGCCCCCGGCTCCCGGCGCGAGGCGGTGGCCGGCGTCGCGGTGCTCGCCCTCGGCGCCGCCTTCGCACCGGGAGCCGTCCCGCACTACCGTGACCGGCCGGTCGACCCGGCCGGGCTGGAACGCGTCGCCACCGAGCCGGACGGCGCCGCGTTCATCGACGAACTGGTCCGCGGCGGTGCCCCGGCCGTCGCCGCGCGCTACCACTGCTTCCACCCCGAGTGCTCCGGCGAGCACTGCTCCCGGCTGCTCGCCCTCGCCGCGCTCCCGGACGTGCTCGCCGAGGTGGAGCGCACGGCCCGGACGGTCGGCGGCGGCCGGCGCGGTGACGGCGGCCTCAGCCCCGAGGAGCGGGAGGAGGCGCACCGGCTGGCGGTCTGGCTGAGCATCCGTCCGGAGGAGCGGTACCGGCTGCTCGGCCGGCTGTCCCCGCTGCCCGCCGCGCTGCACCGGTTGCCGCTGCCGGTACGGGTGTCGGAGCTGGCCGCGCTGGTCGCGTCGGCGGTGGTGGACGGGGCGCTGACGGTCGGCGCCGGGGCCCGTACGTCGGCGCGCTCGGCGGCCCGGCGGCCGGCGCCCGACCCGGCGGCGGCCACCCCGCGGGACGTGGTGCGGCGGCGCTGGTCGGCGCTGCGGCGGCGGGCGGTGGGCGCCGACCCGGACCAGGTCGCGGGGCGGGCGGCGCTGGTGGCCGCGGAGGCGGTGCGGCGGCGCGGCCGGGGCCGGGCGGAGCGGCCCGAACCGGAACCGGGGGCGCTGCGGGAGGGCGGTGCGCGGCCCGGGCGGGCGGCCCGGCTCTGGGCGGAGCGGCTGTGGGGGGAGCGGCGCCGGCGGCCGCCGGTGGACCGGGCGGCCCGGCTGCGGCTCTGGTGGCCGTACGCCCGCACCATGCTGCCGCGCCGGGTGGCGGCGGTGGCCCTGCTGGTGGTGGGCCTCGGGCTGCTGCTGTGGGCGGGAGCGGTGCTGCGCTACCCGGTCGAGGCCGGTCACGGGCTCGACCTCTCGCCGGACCTGTTCGGCGGGCCGCTGCACCTCGCCGGGCGGCAGGCGGCCGAGCAGGTGGTCGGGAAGCTGGGGGCGGCCTTCGTGGCGGCCGCCGTGCTCGCCTTCTTCCCGGCCCCGGTCGGCCTCGGTACGGCGCTGCTGGCCGGGGTGGGCGCGCTCGCGATCGGCTACCTGCGGCTCGGACCGCCGATGACGGCGGTGGAGGCGCCGCGGCCGGTGGCCGAGCGGGTGGTCATGTTCGAGGGCGGGATGGGGAGTTGGGCCGGGATCGCGGTGGTGGTGGCGGTCGTGGTGGCCGTGGTGCTGATCGAACGGGGGGCCAACCGGCTGCTGAGGCCCGCCCAGCGGGCCCGGCGGCAGGTGCGGGAGGCCTGGCGGGACCTCGACCGGCGGGCCGCGCGGGCCGCCCGGGTGGCGGGTGCCGGGACGGGCTCCGGGACGGGTTCCGGTACGGGCGCGAGGACGGGGACGGGTGCGGGAGCGGGCGCGAGGGCGGGGACGGAGGTCGCCGGGGCGTGGCGGCCGGGCCGGGCCGGCACCCGGGACCGGCTGCGGTTCGCGCTCACCGGTACCGGGGTGCTGGTCCTGCTGCTGTGGGCGGCGGTCGAGGTGCGGCTCGCGGCCACCGGCCCGCACCGCACGCCGGAGTCCTGGGGCACGGGGCAGACCGGTGCGGCCTACCAGGCGGGGTTCGTCGTCCTGCTGGCCGCGGTGTCGTTGCTGAGCACCCTGGGCACGCTGGTCACCGCCCGGGTGCTGCTGGTCGGTTGGATCCTCGGCACCCTGTTCCTGGGCGCGTGGCCCGGGGCGCTGGGGCCGGTGGAGGCGCTGCGGATCCCGGTGTTCGAGGGGCTGTTCGGCGCGGTCGCGGGCTGGTGGGGGCACGGCGCCTTCTGGGCCGCGCTGCTGGTGGCGCTGCCGCTGGCGGCGTACGGGGTGCTGCGGGCGGCGCGGGCCCGGGGGCGGGGCGGCGTCGGCTGACGGCCCCGTCCGGCCCGGGGGCGCGCCGTCCGGTTTGCCCCGCCCGGTTCGCAGCGTCCCGACCGCGCCGCCCGGGCCGTCCGGGCCGTGCCGACCCGCCCGCGCCGATCGCGGTGGTCAGCCGACCAGTCGGGAGAGCTCGATCGAGTGCCCGGTCCGCTCCACCTTCGCGGTCAGGTAGCGGACGTTGCTCGCGGACAGGTGGACGCCGGTCGGCACCCGACGGCGGACGGTGATCCCGAGCCCGGCCAACTGGGCGGCCTTGTCCGGGTTGTTGCTCAGCAGGTCGACGTCGTCGACGCCGAGCGCGGTGAGCATCTGGGCGGCCGCGGTGTAGTCCCGGCCGTCCTCGGGCAGGCCCAGCGCGGTGTTGGCGTCGTAGGTGTCCAGGCCGGAGTCCTGGAGGGCGTAGGCGTCCAGCTTGTTGTAGAGGCCGATGCCCCGGCCCTCCTGGCGGAGGTAGAGCAGGTAGCCGCCGGCCTCGCTGATCCGCTCCACCGATTCGCGCAGCTGCGGGCCGCAGTCGCAGCGGTCCGAGCCGAAGACGTCGCCGGTCAGGCACTCGGAGTGCAGCCGCACCAGGGGGGTTCCGCCGGCCGGGACGGTGCCGAGGGCGAGCGCGAGGTGTTCGGCGCCGTCGGCGAGGCCGTGGAAGGTGGAGACCTCCGCATCGGCGCGGTAGCCGTCCGGGAAGGTCAGCGGGATGCGCACGTGCGAGCGCACCGTGGCGGAGCCGGGCTGAGGCATGGTGGGGCCTCCGTCGATCGGGGGTGGACCGGGGTGAACCGCTCCGGATCCGGACGGATCGGGGCGGGTCGGATGTCGACCGTACTCGGTCGTTCCAATTTGAACAACTGCTTACTGCCGGTGACCGCGGCGACTACGGAGGCGAACAACACCCCGCCCGCCCCCGCTGTTCCCGTACGGCGGTCCAGCATGTGGAAGGGATGGGACCCGAGGCATGGACACTGCGACACTTCGTCCCGTTTCCTGGGCACGGGAACGCCTCGCGCACGACCACCGACGACCACGGAAGGTCCTGATCAGATGCCCACGAGCCGCGCCACCACTCCCTCCGCCGCCTCCGCCGCTCCCGCCGCCGACCGGCCCCGCCTCGACGCCGAGCAGCGCGCGATCGAATCGCTCTACGCGGACGTGGTCCGCCGCAACAAGGGCGAGACCGAGTTCCATCAGGCCGTCCACGAGGTGCTGGAGACCCTCGCCCCGGTGCTCGCCCACCGCCCCGAGCTCCTCGACGCCCGGATCATCGAGCGGATCTGCGAACCCGAGCGCCAGCTGATGTTCCGGGTGCCGTGGACGGACGACTCCGGCGACATCCACGTCAACCGCGGCTTCCGGGTCGAGTTCAGCAGCGCCCTCGGCCCGTACAAGGGCGGCCTGCGGTTCCACCCCTCGGTGAACCTCGGGATCGTCAAGTTCCTCGGCTTCGAGCAGATCTTCAAGAACGCGCTCACCGGGCTGGCGATCGGCGGCGGCAAGGGCGGCTCCGACTTCGACCCCAAGGGCCGTTCGGACGCCGAGATCATGCGGTTCTGCCAGTCCTTCATGACCGAGCTGCACCGGCACCTCGGCGAGCACACCGACGTGCCGGCCGGTGACATCGGCGTCGGCGGCCGGGAGATCGGCTACCTGTTCGGCCAGTACAAGCGGATCACCAACCGCTACGAGGCCGGCGTGCTGACCGGCAAGGGCCTCGGCTGGGGCGGCGCGCAGGTCCGCACCGAGGCCACCGGCTACGGCTGCGTCCTGTTCACCGCCGAGATGCTGGCCAGCCGCGGCGACGGCCTGGACGGGCGCCGGGTGCTCGTCTCCGGCTCCGGCAACGTGGCCGTGTACGCGATCGAGAAGGCCCAGCAGCTCGGCGCGACGGTGCTGACCTGCTCCGACTCCTCCGGCTACGTGGTGGACGAGAAGGGCATCGACCTCGACCTGCTCAAGGAGGTCAAGGAGGTCCGGCGCGGACGGATCTTCGAGTACGCCGAACTGCGCGGCAGCCACGTGCGGTTCGTCGAGGGCCCGGGCGTGTGGAGCGTGCCCGCCGACGTGGCGTTGCCCTGTGCCACCCAGAACGAGCTGACCGAGGCCGACGCGCTCGCCCTGGTCCGTAACGGGGTGCTGGCCGTCGCCGAGGGCGCCAACATGCCCACCACCCCCGAGGCGGTGCGGGTCTTCCAGGAGGCCGGGGTGGCCTTCGGGCCGGGCAAGGCGGCCAACGCGGGCGGCGTCGCGACCAGCGCGCTGGAGATGCAGCAGAACGCCTCCCGCGACTCCTGGACCTTCGAGCACACCGAGCAGCGGCTCGCCGGGATCATGAAGCACATCCACGACTCCTGCCACACCACCGCCGAGCGCTACGGGCACCCGGGCGACTACGTGGTGGGCGCGAACATCGCGGGCTTCGAACTGGTCGCGGACGCGATGCTGGCCCAGGGCCTGGTCTGAGGCCGGTCACCCGGCGAGGGGGGGGGGGCGCGGCGCGCCGCGCGCCCGCGCGGGGCCCGCGAGGGGGGGGGGGGCGGCGACGGGGGGGGGCTGGTGTGGCGGG
>NZ_JBHYGR010000009.1:19197-24068 GCF_042738155.1 Kitasatospora sp. NPDC059088
GGGCGTTAAGAGGGGGGTATCCTAACTGTTCGGGGAGGCTTGGGGGCCCCGGGCCTTGTTATGGGCCGGCACCCCGGCGTAGGGGTGCCCGACCGGAGCGGGCACCGATCGTCGGGTACGGCAAGGTGGGTCCTTCCTACGGTGGTGATCGGCAAGGGAAGGACGGGGCGGCAGTGCTGGAGCACCTGAACCGGGCGATGGAGCACATCGAACGGCGCCTGGACCAGGAGATCGACGTGGCCGAACTGGCGCGGATCGCGATGACGTCGGAATACCACTTCCGGCGACTGTTCTCGATGCTCGCCGGGATGCCGCTGTCGGAATACGTACGGCGCCGGCGGCTGACCGTCGCCGGGGCGGAGGTCCTCGACGGCGGGCGGACGCTGCTCGACATCGCGGTCAGCTACGGCTACACCTCGGGGGAGGCGTTCGCCCGGGCGTTCCGGGCGATGCACGGGGTCGGGCCCGGAGAGGCCCGGCGCGAGGGTGCGGCGCTCATCTCCCAACCCCGGATGTCCTTCCGACTCATCGTGGAGGGAAGCAGCAGCATGGAGTACCGGATCGTCGAGAAGCCGGACTTCCGGATCGTCGGGAAGAAGGCCCGGGTCCCCCTGATCTACCTGGGGGTCAACCCGCACATCGCCGAGTTCATCCGGGGGTTGGGCGCGGAGACCGTCGAGCGGATCACCGCCCTGACGGCGAAGAACCCGCTCGGCATCGTGTCGGTGACGGACGACTTCTCGCCCAACCGGGAGGAGGGGTCCGAACTCGACTACTGGCACGCGGTGGTGGCGCGCGAGGACGCCGTCGTCCCGGACGACCTGGACGTCCTGCACGTCCCGGCCGGGACCTGGGCGGTGTTCACCAACCGCGGGCCGTTCCCGCAGGCCCTCCAGGAGATGTGGGGGGACACCTACAGCCAGTGGTTCCCCTCCAACCCGTACGAGACCCGGCCGGGTCCGGAGATCCTCCGGACCAGCTTCGTCCCGGGGACGGGCGACGCGGAGGCGGAACTCTGGCTCCCGGTGACGCGGGCGGTGCGGGGCTGACGGCCGGCAGGTGGCGGCTGACGGGTAACGGCCGACAGCCGACAGCTAACAGATGACAGAAAACAGATGACAGCTGACGGATAACAGATGTTGAAATCTGTCATCCGTCAGCTGTCTTTTGTTCGTCCGCCCCCGTTCGGCCCACCAGCGCCCGCCCCCGCCCCGCCGCGCCCCCCATGCTGGGGCGGGGGAGCAGGTGCCGCAGGGCGCTACCCGAGGAGTGGGATCACCGATGGCCAAGGCGTTCGGCTTCATCGATTACGGCGGACCGGAGACGCAGGAGTTCCTCGACCGCCCGGTGCTCGACCCCGGCCCGGGGCAACTGGCGGTCACCGTTCGGGCCGCCGGAGTCAACCCCGTGGACTGGAAGATCCGCCGGGGCTTCCTCGGCCGCGAGCGCCAACTCCCCGCCGTGATGGGCCAGGAGGCCTCCGGAGTGGTGCAGCGGATCGGTCCCGGGGTCACCGGCTTCACCCCCGGCGACGAGGTGTTCGGCCTCGCCGCCGCCGGCGCCTTCGCCGAACAGACCCTGCTGCGGGCCGAGTTGAGCGCCCTCAAGCCCGAGGGCGTCGGCTTCGACCTGGCCGCCACGCTCGGCGTCTCGGTCGCCACCGCCGATGACGCGCTGCGCCAACTCGCCCTCGGCGCCGGGCGTACGCTGCTGATCCTCGGGATCGCCGGCGGCGTCGGCAGTGCCGCTGCCCAGATCGCCCGCAGCCGGGGCCTGGTCGTGCTCGGCACCGCGAGCGATGCCAACCGGTCGTACGTGGAGTCCCTCGGCGCGACGCAGATCCGCTACGGCGACGGCGTCGCCGAGCGGATCGCCGAGGCCGCCCCCGACGGTGTCGACGGCATCCTCGACCTGGTCGGCGGCGACGCCCTACGGGCGGTGGCCGGAGTCCGGACCGACCGGACCGAGCTGGTCAGCACCGCCGACCCGGCCACCGCCGCCGAGCTCGGCGGCGCTTACGTCACCCGCTCGACCAGCTCCGAGACCCTGGCCGCCCTCGCCGCCCTGGTCGCCGCCGGCGACCTCGACCCCCAGGTCACCGGCCGCTACCCGTTCGGCCGCGCCGGCGAGGCGCTCGCCGAGGTCGAGTCCGGGCACACGCGCGGCAAGGTGGTGCTCGAAGTCTCCTGAGAGAGCAGAGCTTTGATGGCCAGTCAGGTCAAGGCGCCGCAACACAGCCCGAGCGTCCCCGAGAGCCGAGAACCGAGAGTCAAGGGCCGAGAGCCATGAAGCAGACCTCCGTCACCACCGATGCCCCCTGCTGGGTCGAGCTGGGCACCGACGACCCGGCCGCCGCCCGGGTCTTCTACGCCGAACTGTTCGGCTGGCGCCCCGAGAGCGGTGTCCGCCCCGAGGACGACGGCTACACCCAGATGTTCCTGGGCGAGGCCGCGGCCGCCGCCGTCACCCCGCGCTACGCCCCGCGGCAGCCGGTGGCCTGGACGGTCGCCATCGCGGTCGCGGACGCCGACGCCACCGCGGCGAGGGCCGAGGCGGCCGGCGGCAAGGTCCGCAAGGAGCCCACCGACGTGACGGACCTGGGCCGCTTCTCGGTGGTCGCCGACCCGTCCGGAGCCGTCCTCATCCTCTGGCAGGCCCGGGCCTTCGCGGGCGCCGGGGTGTTCAACGAGCCGGGCTCGCTGGGCTGGGTGGAACTGGCGACCCGGGACGCGGCCGGTGCGCGGGCCTTCTACCCGGCGGTCTTCGGCTGGTCCGTCGCGCCGTCCGAGCACTACACCCAGTGGGGCCTGGACGGTCAGGACTTCGGCGGCATGGTGGTGATGGACGACGGCTTCCCGCCGCAGGTGGCGCCGCACTGGCTGCCGTACTTCTCGGTCGCCGACGTGGACAACACCGTCGGCCGGGCGGTCGCGATGGGCGCGGACGTGCTGATGCCCGCCTATTCCATGCCGGGCCGGCGGATCGCCGTCCTGCGCGACGCCCAGGGCGCCCCGTTCGGCGTCTACACCGACGGCGAGGCCGGGGACGGCGGCGGGGGGCCCTGAACGGCCGGTCCTCCCGTCCGCCGACGGGCGGAGCGCGAACGCAGGTCGGCCGCTCCCGCGCCCGCCGTGACGAGCAGCGCGCCCAGCGGCACCACGTCGCCGATCCGGTCGTACCAGGTCAGCGTCCCGGGCGCGGTGAGCGGCAGCCGTACGGTCAGCGCGCCGGTGGAGTCGGTGCCGAGCCGGGCGAGCTGCCGGCCCTGGGCGTCGAAGGCGGCCGAGACGCCGGTCAGCGAGGCCTGGACGGCGGGGCGCCCGGTCTCGGCGGCCCGGATCGCGGCCAGCGAGACGTGCTGTTCGGGTGCCCAGGTGTGCTGGAAGGTCGAGGTGGAGGACTGGTAGACCAGCACCCGGGCGCCGTCCCGGGCGGCGGTGCGCGCCATGTCCGGGAAGGCCGACTCGAAGCAGATCAGCGCGCCGACCGGCAGCGGTCGGCCCGCCCGGTCGGTGGCGGGCAGTACGTGGAAGGCGGTGCCGGGGGCCCGGTTCTCGCCCGCGGCCCGGCTGACCCCGGCGATCCAGCCGAGGACGGGCCGCAGCGGGATGTACTCGCCGAAGGGCACCAGCCGGATCTTCCGGTAGCGGTCGACCACCCCCGCGGGGGAGACCAGCACCGCGTCCTTGGAGATCCGCCCGTCCGCCTTGCGGGCGTCCTCCCCGGCCATCACCTCGGCGCCGGTGGTGGCGGCGAGCCGGCGCAGCGCGTCCAGGGCGGCCGGGTCGCGGTCGAGGTCGGCGGTGGTGCTGCTCTCGCCCCACACCACCAGGTCGACCGGCTGCCCGACCAGGTCGGCGGTGGCCCGGACGCTCGCGTCGAAGCGGGCCTGCGGGGCCTCGACGACGCCGGGCTGGACGAGCGCCACGGTGACCGCCCCGGCCCCGACCGGTGCCGGGCGCAGCGCGAACAGCAGTGGTCCGGCGGCCAGCACCAGGACGGTGACCAGCGCCGCGACCGCCCGGGGCCGCCGGGGCACCGCCGTCAGGATGATCAGTACTCCGGTGTTGACGGCCGCCACCGCAGCGCTGACCAGCCAGATCCCGCCCGCCGAGGCGAGTCCGAGGACCGCCGGGTGCTGCCACTGGGTGGCGCCGAGCAGTGCCCACGGTCCGCCGAGCGCGTGCCAGGACCGCGCGTACTCGGTGCCCACCCAGACCGCGGGGACGACCAGCAGGGCGAGCAGTGCCCGGCGGGTGGTCGTCGGCGGGCGCAGCAGGCGGTGCACCGCGTACCCGACCGGCGCCTGCAGGGCCCCGAACAGCACGGCGAGTACGGGCAGCGCCGGTCCGACGGAGGGGACCAGCCAGTACATCGCGGTGAGGATGAAGCCCGCCCCGAACCACCACCCGCGCACTGCCGCCTCCCGCCCCGACGGTGCCCGTTGGGCGAGCAGCAGCCCGGGGACGAGCGCGACCCAGGCGAGCCAGGCCTGGCCGGGGGTCGGGAACGCGACCACCGGTACGGCTCCGGCCGCCAGTGCGGCGAGCCGCGCCCGGTGGCGGTGGCGGTGCGGTGCGTGCGGCTCCCGGGCGTCGGTCGGGGCCGTGCTCGGGACTGGGCCGGCGGTGCCGGTGCGGCGCGACATGCCCCGTATTGTCCGCTCGGGTGACGGCCGGTGCCAGATGGCGGTACGCGTGGTTGACGCCTGTCCTCGGAACGGTGCAGGTCGTTGGAACGAGCCGTTGGAACAAGCGGACGGATTCCCGTGACCGAACCGGGGGGGGGGGGGGGGGGGGCCGCCCCGCCCCGGGGCCGCCCCCCCCCCCGCCGCGGGGCGCCCCGCCCCCCCCCCCCCCCCCGCCACGCCG
>NZ_JBHYGR010000009.1:24078-42750 GCF_042738155.1 Kitasatospora sp. NPDC059088
CCCGGGGCGGGGCGCCCGGGCCGCGCGCCCGCCGCGGGCCACGCGCGCCCGGGCCGCCGCCGCCGCCGCCCCGCCCCCCCCGGGGGCCGGCGGCGCCCCCCCCCCCCGCCGTACGGTCGGAGGGCGTCAGCCCTCGTCGCCCTCCAGGTCGCCCTCGGTCTCCAGGAACGCGGCCTGCAGCTGCTCGATCAGCTGCGGGTCCGGCTGCTCCCACAGGCCGCGGCTCGCCGCCTCCAGCAGGCGCTCGCTGATGCCGTGCAGCGCCCACGGGTTGGCGCCCGCCAGGAACTCGCGGTTGACCGGGTCGAGGACGTACTCCTGGGTGAGCTTCTCGTACATCCAGTCCGCGACCACGCCCGTGGTGGCGTCGTAGCCGAACAGGTAGTCGACCGTCGCGGCCATCTCGAAGGCGCCCTTGTAGCCGTGGCGCCGCATCGCCTCGATCCAGCGCGGGTTGACCACCCGGGCGCGGAAGACGCGGGCGGCCTCCTCGGTCAGGGTGCGGGTGCGGACCGTCTCCGGGCGGGTCGAGTCGCCGATGTAGGCGGTCGGGGCCTTGCCGGTGAGGGCGCGCACGGTGGCCACCATGCCGCCGTGGTACTGGAAGTAGTCGTCCGAGTCGGCGATGTCGTGCTCGCGGGTGTCGGTGTTCTTCGCGGCGACGGTGATCCGCTTGTACGCGGTCTCCATCTCCTCGCGCGCCGGGCGCCCGTCCAGGCCGCGGCCGTACGCGTAGCCGCCCCAGACGGTGTAGACCTCGGCGAGGTCGGCGTCGGTGCGCCAGTCCCGGCTGTCGATCAGCTGGAGCAGGCCCGCGCCGTAGGTGCCCGGGCGGGAGCCGAAGACGCGGACGGTGGCCTTGCGCTCGTCGCCGTGCACGGCGAGGTCGGCCTGGACGTGGGCGCGCACGAAGTTGTCGGCCTCGGGCTCCTCCTGGGCGGCGGCCAGGCGCACCGCGTCGTCCAGCAGGGCGACCACGTGCGGGAAGGCGTCCCGGAAGAAGCCGGAGATGCGCAGCGTGACGTCGATGCGCGGGCGGCCGAGCTCGTCGAGCGGGATCGGCTCCAGGCCGGTGACCCGGCGCGAGGCGTCGTCCCAGACCGGGCGGACGCCGAGCAGGGCGAAGGCCTCGGCGATGTCGTCGCCGGCGGTGCGCATCGCGCTGGTGCCCCAGAGCGAGAGTCCGACCGAGGGCGGGTAGGCGCCGTCGTTGTCGGCGGTGTACCGCTCGACCAGGGAGGAGGCGAGCGCCTGGCCGGTCTCCCAGGCGAGCTTGCTGGGGACGGCCTTCGGGTCGACGGAGTAGAAGTTGCGGCCGGTCGGCAGCACGTTGACCAGGCCGCGCAGCGGCGAGCCGGACGGGCCGGCCGGGACGAAGCCGCCGTGGAGCGCGTGCAGCACGGCGTCCAGCTCGTCGGTGGTGGCGGCCAGTCGCGGCACCACCTGGGTGGCGGCGAAGGTCAGCACCTCGCCGACGGCCCCGCGGACGCCCTCGGGCAGTTCGGCGGCGACCTTCTCCACCGCCTCGGGCGCCCAGTCCTGGGCCTCCATCGCCTCGACCAGGGCGCGGGCCTGCGCCTCGGCCGCGTCGGTGGCGCCGAGGGTGAGGGCCGCCTCGTCCAGGCCGAGTGCCTCGCGCAGGCCGGGCAGCGCGCTGACGCCGCCCCAGATCTGCCGGGCGCGCAGGATGGCGAGCACGATGTTGACCCGGTCGGTGCCGGCCGGGGCCTGGCCGAGGACGTGCAGGCCGTCGCGGATCTGGGCGTCCTTGACCTCGCACAGCCAGCCGTCGACGTGCAGCAGGAAGTCGTCGAAGCCGTCGTCCTCGGGGCGCTCGTCCAGGCCGAGGTCGTGGTCCAGCTTGGCGGCCTGGATCAGGGTCCAGATCTGGGCGCGGATCGCGGGCAGCTTGGCCGGGTCCATCGCGGCGATGTTGGAGTGCTCGTCGAGCAGCTGCTCCAGCCGCGCGATGTCGCCGTAGGAGTCGGCGCGGGCCATCGGCGGGACGAGGTGGTCGACCAGGGTGGCGTGGGCGCGGCGCTTGGCCTGGGTGCCCTCGCCCGGGTCGTTGACCAGGAAGGGGTAGATCAGCGGGAGGTCGCCGAGGACGGCGTCCGGGCCGCACTCGGCGGACAGCGCGGCGGTCTTGCCGGGCAGCCACTCCAGGTTGCCGTGCTTGCCGAGGTGGATGACGGCGTCGGCGCCGAAGCCGCCGTCCTCCTGGGCGGCCTGGATCCAGCGGTAGGCGGCCAGGTAGTGGTGGCTCGGCGGGAGGTCCGGGTCGTGGTAGATCGCGACCGGGTTCTCGCCGAAGCCGCGCGGCGGCTGGATGAGCACCAGCAGGTTCCCGGAGCGGATCGCGGCGAGCACGATGTCGCCGTCCGGGTTCTGCGAGCGGTCCACGTACAGCTCGCCGGGGGCCGGTCCCCAGTGCTGCTCGACCTGCTCGCGCAGTCCCTGGGGGAGGGTGGCGTACCAGCGGCGGTAGTCGGCGGCGGGGATGCGGACCGGGTTGCGGGCCAGCTGGTCCTCGGTGAGCCAGTCCTGGTCGTAGCCGCCGGCCGCGATCAGGGCGTGGATCAGGGCGTCGCCCTCGTGGGAGGCGTCCTCGCCGCCGTCGGTGGGGGCGTTGAAGCCGGGCAGGTCGGAGCCGAGGTCCATGCCGTCCGCGCGCAGCCGCTCCAGTAGGCGCATCGCGCTGGCGGGGGTGTCCAGGCCGACGGCGTTGCCGACCCGGGAGTGCTTGGTCGGGTAGGCGGACAGCACCAGCGCGAGGCGACGCTCGGCGGCCGGGACGTGCCGCAGCCGGGCGTGCTTGACGGCCGTGCCGGCGACGCGGGCGGCGCGCTCCGGGTCGGCGGCGTAGACGGTCAGGCCGTCCTCGTCCAGCTCCTTGAAGGAGAACGGGACGCTGATCAGCCGGCCGTCGAACTCGGGCACGGCGATCTGGGTGGCGGTGTCCAGCGGGGACAGGCCGTCGTCGCTGGCCTCCCACTGGGCGCGCGACCAGGTGAGGCAGAGCGCCTGGAGGATCGGGCGGTCGAGGGCGGCGAGCGCTCCGGCGTCCCAGGCCTCCTCGTCCCCGCCGGCCTGGGCGTCGGCCGGACGGGTGCCGCCGGCGGCGAGCACGGTGGTGACGATCGCGTCGGCCTCGCCGAGCGCGGCCAGCAGCTCGGGCTCGGCGCCGCGCAGCGAGGCGCAGTAGTAGGCCCTGGCCCGGGCGCCCTGGTCCTCGACCGCCCGGCAGAGGGTCTCCACGAAGGCGGTGTTGCCGCTCATGTGGTGGGCGCGGTAGTAGAGCACCGCGATGGTCGGGCCGCTCTCCGTACGGGTTTCGCGCTCCAGCGGGCCCCAGGCCGGGGCGGAGGCGGGCGGGGCGAAGCCGTGGCCGGTGAGCAGCACGGTGTCGGAGAGGAAGGCGCCGAGCTCGGCCAGGTTGGCCGCGCCGCCGTGGGCCAGGTAGGCGTGCGCCTCGGCGGCGATGCCGGCCGGGACGGTGGAGAGCTCCATCAGCTGGGCGTCGGGGGCCTGCTCACCGGTCAGCACGACCACCGGGCGGGGGCCGGCCAGCAGCGCGTCCAGGCCCTCCTGCCAGGCGCGGCGACCGCCGAGCAGGCGGACCACGACCAGGTCGGTGCCCTCCAGCAGTGCGGGCAGGTCCTCGGGGGTCAGCCGGGCCGGGTTGCCGAGCCGGTACGGGACCGGTCCGGTGGCGGCTCGGGCGCTGAGCAGGTCGGTGTCGGACGTGGACAGCAGCAGGATCATGCGAAGGACCTCCCGGCCTCTTCGGTGGCCAGGATGGCCGCGGTGGTGGCCGGGTCGGCCGCGGTGGTGGCCGGTGGAACGGGCGCGGGCATGCGACAGCGCTGGTGCATTTCTGCCTTCCTCGGGGTCCGCGCCCCGGGCCGGTGGAGGACGGCGGGAGTTCCTGGCTCCCGCGGCCGACCGGTCTCCCGGTGAACCGCGGTCACAGTGGCGGGACCGCACCGGGCTTGCACCGGTTTCCTCCCCTGCGCCGTCGCTGGCGTCGGGCGGCCCGCTGGGGACCGCCCGCCAGCATCGTACGGGGTACGGCTGACCTGGGGGAGGGGCGGCTTCGCCGGGCCCGGGGCACGGGCGGGCCGCCGCCCGGCGCACGGGCGGGCGCACTGTCCGGCGTACGGCGCCCGGCGTACGGCGCTCACCGGCGCCGGGCGGCCGGTTCGGCGTGCTCCGCCGTGCTGCCCGGCGTGCCGCTGGTGTGATGCAGCGGACGGAGGCAAGCGATCGGATCATCTGTATGCTCGCCGCCATGCCACCGACACCCGACGCCACCGCGCCGGGCGCCGCCGTGCCCGACCGGGGGCGCGCCGACGCCTGCCCCGGGGCGCTCCGCCTGCACGCCGCCGACGACGGCGGTCTCGCCCGGGTCCGACTGCCCGGCGGACTGCTGACGGACCGTCAGGCAATGGCCCTGATCGAGGCCGCAGAGGCCCTGGGCGACGGGGAGTTGGAGACCACCTCGCGCGGCAACGTCCAACTCCGCGGCCTGGCCGCGGACTGCGGGGCCGAACTCGCCGACGGGCTGCGCGCCGTCGGACTACTGCCCTCGGACACCCACGAGCGGGTGCGCAACATCGTCGCCTCGCCGCTGGCCGGGCTGGACGCGGCCGGGCACGCCGACGTGCAGGCCTGGGTCCGCGAACTGGACGCGCGGCTGTGCGCGAGCGACTGGGCGGCCGGACTCTCCGGCAAGTTCCTGTTCGCGCTGGACGACGGGCGGGGCGACGTCGCCGCGCTCGACGCCGATGTGACATTGATCGCAGCCTCGGACGGCCCCGCGCTGCTGCGGCTCGGACGGGCCGCCCACGGGCAGCCGGTCGAGGCCGGACGGGAGGTGACGGCCGTGCTGGACGCGGCCCGCGCCTTCCTGGACGCGCTGCGCGGCGTCGGCCGCAAGGCCTGGCACCTGCGCGAGGTGCCCGAACTGCTGCCGGCCGGCACGGTGCCGCTGCCCGCCTTCGCCGGGGCCGGTGCCGTCGGGCCCGCTGCCGCCGGGGCCGGTGCGCGGCCCGGGATCGGCGCGCTGCCCGGCGGGCTCTCGGTCGGCATGCGCTTCGGGCGGGCCGACGCCGGCCAGTGGCGCGCGCTGGTCGCCGCCTCGACCGGCGAACTGCGGCTGACCCCCTGGCGGGGCGCGGTGCTGCCCGGCGCCCCCGCCGACCGGCTGCCCGCGCTGGCGGCCGCGGGGTTGCGGACCGAGCCCGGCTCGGCCTGGGAGCGGGCCACCGCCTGCACCGGGCTGCCGGGCTGCGCCAAGTCGCTGGCCGACGTACGGGCCGACGCGGCCCGGGCGTTGGAGCGCGGGGCGCCGACGGCCGGGGGCGGCGGACTGCCCGTCCACTGGTCGGGCTGCGAGCGGCGCTGCGGCCACCCGGCCGGGCAGTGGGTGGACGTGCTCGCCACGGGGCACGGCTACCGGGTGACGGTGAACGGGCCGGCCACGACCGCGGGAACCCCCGCGGACGTTCCGGTGGACGTGACGAACGAGGAGATGGCCGAGGCGGTCGCCGAGGCCAGGAGGACCACGAAGTGATCGAGTACGAGAAGGACGGCGCGTCCATCTACCGCCAGTCCTTTGCCACCATCCGCGCGGAGGCCGATCTGGCCGCCCTCCCGGCGGACGTCTCCCAGGTCGCGGTGCGGATGATCCACGCCTGCGGGATGACCGACCTGGTCGAGGACCTGGTGTACTCGCCCGGCGTGGTCGCCTCGGCGCGCGCGGCGCTGCACGCCGGTGCGCCGATCCTGTGCGACGTCAACATGGTGGCGAGCGGGGTGACCCGCAAGCGGCTGCCCGCCGACAACGAGGTGGTCTGCACCCTCACCGACCCCTCGGTGCCCGAGCTGGCCCGCGCGATGGGCAACACCCGCAGTGCGGCGGCCATGGAGCTGTGGCTGCCCCGACTGGAGGGCGCGGTGGTGGCCGTCGGCAACGCCCCGACCTCGCTGTTCCGGCTGCTGGAGATGATCGAGGCGGGCGCTCCCCGCCCGGCCGCGGTGATCGGCGTGCCGGTCGGCTTCATCGGCGCCGCCGAGTCCAAGCAGGCGCTGGCCGAACACCCCTCCGGCCTGGAGCACTTGGTGGTGCGCGGCCGGCGCGGCGGCAGCGCGATGGCCGCCGCTGCCATCAACGCGATTGCGAGCGAAGAAGAGTGACGGACCGTCAGATCGCTTCCGCCGGACCCGAGGGGACCGGCCGACTGTACGGCGTCGGGCTCGGCCCGGGCGACCCCTCGCTGGTGACCGTCCGCGCGGCCGAACTCATCGGCAAGGCCGACGTGGTGGCCTACCACAGCGCCCGGCACGGCCGCTCCATCGCGCGCTCGATCGCCGAACGCTACCTGACGGGTGGTCAGATCGAGGAGAAGCTGGTCTACCCGCTCACCGTGGAGACCACCGACCACCCCGGCGGCTACCGGGGCGCGTTGGACGAGTTCTACGAGGAGGCCGCCGCCCGGCTGGCCGCCCACCTGGACGCCGGGCGCGACGTCGTCGTCCTCGCCGAGGGCGACCCGCTGTTCTACGGCTCCTACCAGCACATGCACAAGCGCCTCGCGCACCGCTACCCGACCGAGGTGGTGCCCGGCGTGACCTCGGTCAGCGCGGCCGCCGCCCGACTCGGGCAGCCGCTGACCGAGGCCGAGGAAACCCTCACCGTCATCCCCGGCACGCTGCCCGAGGAGGAGCTCACGGCGCGGATCGCTGCCGCCGACTCCGCGGTGATCATGAAGCTGGGCCGCACCTTCCCGACCGTCCGGCGGGCGCTGGAGCGGGCCGGCCGGCTGGAGGACGCCCAGTACGTGGAGCGGGCCTTCATGGACGGGGAGCGGATCGCGCCGCTCGCCGAGGTCGAGGGGGAGAGCGTCCCCTACTTCTCGGTGGCGGTGCTGCCGAGCAAGGTCGCACCGCTGGAGCCGGCCGTCCGGCTCGCGGACGGCGTCGGCAGCGTGACCGTGGTCGGCACCGGGCCGGCCGGGCCGCTCTGGCTCACCGCCGAGGCGCGCGGTGCGCTGACCGAGGCCACCGACCTGGTCGGCTACACCACCTACCTGGACCGGGTGCCCGAGCGGCCGGGGCAGCGGCGGCACGGTTCCGACAACAAGGTCGAGTCGGAGCGCGCCGAGTTCGCCCTGGACCTCGCTCGGCGCGGGCACCGGGTCTGCGTGGTCTCCTCGGGCGACCCGGGGGTGTTCGCGATGGCCACCGCCGTGCTGGAGGTCGCCTGCGAGCCGCACTACCGGGACGTGCCGGTGCGGATCGTCCCCGGGATGACCGCCGCCCACGCGGCCGCCTCCCGGGCGGGCGCCCCGCTCGGGCACGACTACGCGGTGGTGTCGCTCTCGGACCGGCTCAAGCCCTGGGACGTGGTGGCCAAGCGGCTGCGCGCCGCCGCCGAGGCGGACCTGGTGCTGGCGCTGTACAACCCGGGCTCGAAGTCCCGCACCACCCAGGTCGGCCTGACCAGGGACCTGCTGCTGGAGTACCGCGCGCCGGAGACCCCGGTGGTGATGGCCCGCGACGTCGGCGGGCCGACCGAGCGGGTCCGGATCGTCCGGCTGGGCGAGCTGGACCCGGCGCTGGTCGACATGCGGACCATCCTGCTGATCGGCTCCTCGCAGACCCGGGCGGTCGAGCGGGGCGGCGGGGTCGGGGTCGTCTGGACGCCCCGGCGGTACCCGGAGGACGTGTAACGGATGACGGAGAACAGCTGACAGATGATGAAATCTGTCAGCTGTTTTCTGTTCTCTGTCAGCTGTCAGCTGTCAGCTGTCAGCCGGCGGCCGTCACCGGGTCGGCTTGGTGATCAGCAGCTCGGTGTTGTGGTCCTCCCCGGCGCCGAGCAGGGCGGAGACCCGGCCGTTGGGGTCGTTGTACGAGAGCTCGCGGTACAGCGCCGCCAGGTTGGTGTCCGAGGTGCTGCCGAAGTCCGTCGCGTACGGTGCGGAGGACTCGATCAGCGTGGTGAACAGCGACAGGGTGCCGTCGCCGTTGTCCGCGACCTCGATGATCCGCCCGTGCTGCGGGTAGTCGATGTGCGAAGCGGTGTTGATCTCCCAGAACGCCCGCTCCGGCACCGCGTGGCCGTGCGCGGTGATCTTGTTCATGTGGGTGTGCCCGTTCACCCAGGCGACCACGTTCGGGTAGCGCTGCAGCAGGGCGGTCAACTCGTTGCCGTCGTGCCGCTTCTCGAAGATGTTGCGCGGGTCGGGCAGCAGGTTGCCCATCGAGCCGCTGGTGTGGTGGCTGAACACCATGATCACGTCGTCGGTGCTGCCACCGTTCACCCGGTTCCCGTTGGTGTCGTACCAGTGCCCGCTGTGGTTCTTCAACTGCTGCTCAAGCCAGCGCAGTTGAGCGGTGCCGAGCGAACCGTCGGCGAAACCGGCCTGGTTGGTGGTGTCCAGGCTGATGCCGAGGACCTTCTCCGAGATCCGGAAGGTGTAGTAGAGCTTGCCGCTGCTCACCATGTCCGAGGTGAAGCCGTGCCCGTAGGGGCCGGCCCCGGTGACGGCCGGGTCGAGGTGGGCCTTGGCGAACTGCTTGAGGGTGAACGGGTGGCGGCGCTCGTCCGGGGTGACCCGGCGCACCGCCTCGCCGTTCGCGAGCAGCTTGCCCAGCAGCAGGACGGCGCCCGCCGGGTCGCGCCGCAGCGAGTCCATCAGCTGGGCGGCGGTCGCGTCGTCGCAGCCCTCCAGCTTGAGCCCGCCCGTGTAGAGGTCGTTCAGCAGTCCGAAGTCGGGCAGCGAGCCCTCGATGCTGTCGTCGTGGTTGCCGACGGTGGTGTACCAGGGGGTCGTGAGGCCCGGTGCGTCGAAGGGGCGGCCGGCCGCGGACAGGAAGCCGGGCACCTGCGGGAAGCCCTTCGCCTTGTAGACGTCGGCGTAGGCGAGTTCGGGGTTCCAGAAGGCCGAGTTGCCGGAGTTCTGCACGCCCTCGTAGCGGGTCGGGTCGCCGGTGTTCTGGGCCATCCGCCCACCGCCCATGACGGTGAGGTACCAGTCCAGCTCGGCCAGCTCGTGGTTGTCGGTGTTGTCACCGGTGGCCATCACCAGGCTGAACGGCATGCCGGTGTAGGGGCCGCCGGCGAGCGAGTTGACCCGCTCGACCAGGGCCGAGACGCCACGGGCGTTCAGGGCCTCCTGCGGCCGGTAGGCGCTGTCGTTGAACTTGGCCAGGAACTCGAAGCGCACCGGGGACTCGGTGTCCACCAGGTGCAGGTCGCTGAACTGGACGAAGCTGGCCAGCCCGGTGCGGCGGTCGTCCCGCCCGCTGCCGGGGGCCGCGAGCTCCCCGCGCACCACCAGCGGCCAACCCGGCCCGGCCGCCAGCCGCTTGTAGGGGCCGGCCCCGGTCGGCGTGGCCACCTGCTCCAGGGTGGTCCCGGTGACGTTGACGGCCCGCGCGGCCGTGGTCGCCAGCGCCCGGTCCCGGCCCGCGGCCGAGGCGAGCTGGGCGCCGCCCAGGGACAGGGCCGACCAGGCGGCGGCCACCGAGGTGCCGGTCAGGAACGTACGACGTCTCATGCCTGCCACAGAAACCCCCACATACTGGCGGCCCGGCCGGGTGCCCCGGTCGCCGGACCACGTCATGAACCCGCTAAATAACGGAGCGACAGATTACTCGCTGGTAGTCGCACGGAGCGAGACCCGTGCGGAGAACAGTTCGAGAACGGCGGGGGGCTCTCCTCCCTGGCCGCTGGCCGGGTACCGGCCTCGGCCGCGCGCACGCCCCCGGGCGCCGTGCGGCGGGGTGGATGGGGGAGAATCGGCGGGCGCGACCGCGGTGGTCGGGGCGGGCGTGATCGGATTGCGGAAGCGAGGCGCAGGTGGCCGCAGCGGGAGGCGGGGCGGGAGGCCGGGCCGGTCAGCTGAAGAGCAGCGGTCTGCGGCACGGCTGGACGACGGGCGCCTGCGCCACCGCCGCCACCAAGGCCGCGTACACGGCGCTGCTCACCGGCGAGTTCCCGGACCCGGTGACCATCACCCTCCCCAAGGGCCAGCAGCCCGCCTTCGCCCTCGCGGTCGAGGAGCTGGTCCTCGCCGCCGAGCCGGCCGCCGCCGACGGCTCGCCCGCCGCCGACGGCTCCCCCGCCGCCGCCCAGCGGCCGGTCGCCGCCACGGCCGGAGTGGTCAAGGACGCCGGCGACGACCCCGACGTGACCCACGGCGCCCTGATCCGCGCGACCGTACGGCTCGGCGAGCCCGGCACCGGCGTGGTGTTCCGGGCCGGTCCCGGGGTCGGCACCGTCACCAAGGCCGGCCTGCCGCTGGCGGTCGGTGAGCCCGCGATCAACCCGGTGCCCCGGCAGATGATCCGCGACGCGGTGGCCGAGGTGGCGGCGGCGCACGGCGGTGGCGGGGACGTGGTGGTGGAGGTCTCCGTCGACCACGGTGAGGAGATCGCCCGCTCGACCTGGAACCCCCGGCTCGGCATCCTCGGCGGGCTGTCGATCCTCGGCACCACCGGGATCGTCGTCCCCTACTCCTGTTCGGCCTGGATCGACTCGATCCGTCGCGGGGTGGACGTGGCCCGGGCGGCCGGGCGCACCCACGTCGCGGGCTGCACCGGTTCGACCTCGGAGAAGGTCGCGGTCGCGGTGCACGGACTGCCCGAGGACGCCCTGCTGGACATGGGCGACTTCGCCGGGGCCGTCCTCAAGTACCTCAAGCGCCACCCGGTGCCGCGGTTGACCATCGCGGGCGGCTTCGCCAAGCTGTCCAAGCTCGCCCACGGGCACCTCGACCTGCACTCGGCGCGCTCCCAGGTGGACAAGGGCTACCTGGCCGAACTGGCCCGGCAGGGCGGGGCGGACGAGGAGCTGGCCGCGGCGGTGGCGGCGGCCAACACCGGCCTGGAGGCAGTGCAGTTGTGTCGGGCGGCCGGGGTGCCGCTGGGGGACCTGGTCGCCGAGGCGGCCCGGGCGACGGCGCTCGGGGTGCTGCGCGGTTCACCGGTCGCGGTGGACGTCATCTGCATCGACCGCACGGGCGCCGTCGTCGGTCGGGCGGAGCCGCTCGGCCCCTGAGCGGCGCCCAGTCGGTGCCCGGGGTCGGCCGACTCACCCGTGCAGCGGAACCTCAGAACTGTCGTGCGGTGATGTGAAGATCCAGGGCTCATACGGGGTGAGAAACGGACAAAAGTGGCGCCACGTCCGCTCTTGATTCTGGTGCCATCTCAACCATGAGATATGGTCTGCCGAGTGACAGGCGACTACCTCACCCGTATCGGCACCCTCATCCGTACCGCGCGTCAGCATCGCGGCTGGTCCCAGGCGCAGCTCGGCGAGGCGCTCGGCACCAGCCAGAGCGCCGTCAACCGCATCGAACAGGGCAAGCAGAACGTCAGCCTTGAGATGATCGCGCGCATCGGCGATGCCCTCAACAGCGAGATCGTCTCCCTCGGCTACTCCGGCCCGATGCACCTCCGGGTCACCGGCGGCACCCGCCTCTCCGGCGCGATCGAGGTCCGCAGCAGCAAGAACGCCTGCGTCGCGATCCTCTGCGCCTCGCTGCTGACCACCGGCCGCACCACGATCCGCAGCGTCGCCCGGATCGAGGAGGTCTACCGCATCCTCGAGGTGCTCACCAGCATCGGCGTCAAGAGCCGCTGGCTGAACGAGGGCCGCGACCTCGAACTCACCCCGCCGGCCGAGCTCGACCTCGCCGCGATGGACGTCGAGGCCGCCCGCCGCACCCGCAGCGTGCTGATGTTCCTCGGCCCGCTGATGCACCGCGCCCAGCACTTCGCGATCCCGTACGCGGGCGGCTGCGACCTCGGCACCCGTACCGTCCAGCCGCACCTGACGGCGCTGCGGCGCTTCGGCCTGGAGGTCGCCACCACCGGCGGCGCCTACCACGCCTCGGTCGAGCCGGGCACCCCGCTGGACCGCCCGATCGTGTTGACCGAGCGCGGGGACACCGTCACCGAGAACGCCCTGCTGGCCGCCGCGCGGCACGACGGCGTGAGCGTCATCCGCAACGCCTCGCCCAACTACATGGTCCAGGACCTCTGCTTCTTCCTGGAGAAGCTGGGCGTGAAGATCGAGGGCATCGGCACCACGACCCTCACCGTCCACGGCGTCCCGGAGATCAGCTGCGACGTCGACTACACCCCGGCCGAGGACCCGGTGGAGGCGATGAGCCTGCTCGCCGCCGCCGTCGTCACCTCCTCCGAGCTGACGATCCGCCGGGTGCCGATCGAGTTCCTGGAGATCGAGCTCGCGGTGCTGGAGGGCATGGGCCTCGACTACGACCGGACCCCGGAGTACCGGGCCCACAACGGCCACACCCGGCTGGTCGACCTCACCGTGCGCCCCTCCAAGCTGACCGCGCCGATCGACACCATCCACCCGATGCCGTTCCCCGGCATCAACATCGACAACGTGCCGTTCTTCGCCGCCATCGCCGCGGCCGCGCACGGCACCACGATGATCCACGACTGGGTCTACGACAACCGCGCGATCTACCTCACCGAGCTGACCCGGCTCGGCGCGGACGTCAAGCTGCTCGACCCGCACCGCGTCCTGGTCCAGGGCCCGACCCGCTGGCGCGCCGCCGAGATGATGTGCCCGCCGGCCCTGCGTCCGGCCGTGGTCATCCTGCTCGCGATGCTCGCCGCCCAGGGCACCTCGGTGCTGCGCAACGTCTACGTCATCAACCGCGGTTACGAGGACCTTGCCGAGCGCCTCAACTCCATCGGCGCCCAGATCGAGACCTTCCGCGACATCTGACGGTCCGTCACCTTCCGCGCTTGCCTCAACCGCTGAGGCCGGTCAGCAGGATCGCCACGTCCAACCCGGTGTTCAGGTAGTCCACGAACACCGGGTTGTTCAGCGCCCAGGGCGACCGCCGCTCCCGGATCAGCCGGACCGCCCCGTCCGGCTCGTGCCCGAGGGCGACCAGCGCCTGGGCGACCACCAGGCCCGAGCGGTTGTAGCCCGAGTGGCAGCGCACCAGCGTCCGGCGGCCCCGGCGCACGGCGGCGGCGGTGAGTTCCGCGGCCTCCTGGACGGCGAGCAGCTGACCGGGGGAGAGCGGCTCGTCGGGCACCTCCCGGACGACGTGCTCGACCCCCGGGGCCGGGCCGTGGCCGGGGAGCGTGAAGAGGCTGACGACCAGGTCGAACTGCCGCCCGGCGACGACGGGTTGGAGCTCACCGCCGGGCGGGGTGCAGTAGTGCCCGCCCATCCAGAGCCCGGGGACGATCTCGTTCCAGGGCTCCTGCGGCCCGTGGGCGTCGCGGTCCTTCTGGCGGGTCCGCATTCCTGCTCCTTCCGGCCCGCCGGCCCCCGCGTGCCTGCGCGCCCGTGCGGCCGCTCTCCCCGGGACTCGCTGCCGGGGCTACTCGCCCGTGCTGCCGTCGAGGTGCTCGCGCAGGAGGTCGGCGTGGCCGTTGTGGCGGGCGTACTCCTCGATCATGTGAGTGAGGATCCAGCGCAGCGAGAACGCCTCCTCGCCGTAGTGGCCCAGGACGTCCAACGACTCTGCGGCGGCGACGAGTTCCCGTGCGTGGTCGCACTCGCGGCGCCAGACCGCGAAGGCCTCCTCCGGGTCGGCGGTCTCGACGTCCCACTCGGCGGAGGTGTCGTCGGGGTGCTTCCAGAAGCCGCGCCTGTCCTCGCCGTTGAGGACGTTGCGGAACCAGCCGCGTTCCACCTCGGCGAGGTGGCGGACCAGCCCGAGCAGGGAGAGTGCGGAGGGCTCCAGCACGCGGGTGCGGAGCTGTTCGGTGCTGAGGCCGACGCACTTCATCGCCAGGGTGTCGCGCTGGTGGTCGAGGAAGCTGGTCAGAGTGGCCCGCTCGTCGGCGGTCTGCAGGGTGATGGTGCGCTGATCATCGGTCATCCGGCCACTCTGGCAGTCCCACCGGCGTGCCCGCGCGCCATATTCCACTGACCGGACACGTACCCGGACGCCCGACCGGCTTCCCGCCCGGAACAAGGCCCGGACTCAGGCCCGGACTCAGGCCCGGACTCAGGCCCGCTGCTCCAGCCAGCGCACCGCGCCCGCCACGTCCGGTGACACCGGCAGGCCGGCCGGCACCGGTGGGCGTTCCACCACGACCACGGGCAGCCCGAGTTCACGGGCGGCGGTCAGCTTGGGCGCGGTCGCCGCGCCGCCGCTGTCCTTGGTGACGACCACGTCGATCCGGTGCTCGCGCAGCAGTGCCCGCTCGCCGTCGAGGGTGAACGGGCCGCGGTCCAGCAGGACTTCGAGCGAGAGCGGCAGCGGCGGCTCCGGCCGGTCCACCGAGCGGGCCAGGAAGTGCAGCCCGTCCAGGTGGGCGAAGGCGGCGATGCCCTGGCGGCCGGAGCTGAGGAAGACCCGGCGGCCGAGACCGGGCAGCAGCGCGGCGGCGGCCGTCAGGGAAGGGGCGAGGTGCCAGCGGTCCCCGGCGACGGGTGCGAAACCGGGGCGGCGCAGCACCAGCAGCGGCACGCCGGTGGCGGCGGCCGCGAGCGCGGCGTTGTGCGACATCCCGGCGGCGAACGGGTGGGTGGCGTCGACCACGGCGTCCACCGCCTCGGCCCGCAGCCAGTCGGCCAGCCCGTCCGGGCCGCCGAAGCCGCCGATCCGCACCTCGCCGACGGGCAGCCGGGGTTGGGCGACCCGACCGGCCAGCGAGCTGGTGACCCGCAGGCCCGGCCGGCCGTCCAGTGCGGCGGCCAGCGCCCGCCCCTCGGTCGTCCCGCCGAGGACCAGTACGTGGGCGGGGGTGCGAGTACGGCCGTCGGGGCTCATGCGCCGCAGGGCTCGTGCGGCCGCTCGCGGTCCGCCGAGTAGAGGTGGCTGTCGCGGAACTGCTCGGCGGCGAGGGTGCGGCCGACCAGGATGACGGCGGTGCGCACCACGCCCGCCGCCTTGACCTGCCCGGCGATGTCGGCCAGCGTGCCGCGCAGCACCAGCTCGTCGGGGCGGCTGGCCATCGCGACCACGGCGGCCGGGCAGTCGGCGCCGTAGTGCGGGAGTAGCTGCTCGACCACGTCGTCCACGTAGCCGGCCGCCAGGTGCAGCACCAGCAGGGCGCCGCTGCGGCCGAGGGTGGCGAGGTCCTCGCCCTCGGGCATCGGGGTGGCGCGCTTGGCGATCCGGGTGAGGATGACGGTCTGGCCGACGGTCGGCACCGTCAACTCCCGCTTCAACGCGGCCGCGGCGGCGGCGAAGGCGGGAACGCCGGGGACCACCTCGTACGGCACCCCGGCCGCGTCCAGCCGGCGCATCTGCTCGGCGACGGCGGAGAAGACGGAGGGGTCGCCGGAGTGCAGCCGGGCCACGTCCCGGCCGGCCTCGTGCGCGGCGACCAGCTCGGCGACGATCTGGTCCAGGTTGAGCTGGGCGGTGTCGACCAGCCGGGCGCCGGGCGGGCACTCGTCCAGCAGCTCGCGCGGGACGAGGCTGCCGGCGTAGAGGCAGACCTCGGCGCGGGCCAGGAGGCGCTGGCCGCGCAGGGTGATCAGGTCGGCGGCGCCCGGGCCGGCTCCGATGAAGTAGACGGTCACGAGGCGTCCTCCTGGGGGGTGTTGGGCTTGACGGCGGACCACTGGGTGACCGGCATGGCCTGCCGCCACCCGGTGAAACCGCCGACCGGGACGGCGTGGGCGACGGCCAGTTTGACCAACTCCCCGCCGTGGCGCCGGTACCACTCGGTGAGCAGCGCCTCGGACTCCAGCGTCACGGTGTTGGCGACCAGCCGTCCGCCGGGGCGCAGCGCGGCCCAGCAACCGTCCAGCAGGCCGGGGGCGGTGAGGCCGCCGCCGATGAACACGGCGTCGGGGGTGGGGAGTTCGGCGAGCGCCTCGGGGGCGCGGCCGGTCACCACCCGGAGTCGGGGCACGCCCAGCGCGGCGGCGTTGCGGGCGATCCGGTCGGCCCGCACCGGGTCGCGCTCGACGCTGACGGCCCGGCAGTCCCGGTGGGCGCGCAGCCACTCGACGGCGATCGAGCCGGAGCCGCCGCCGACGTCCCAGAGCAGTTCTCCGGGAGAGGGGGCGAGGGTGGCCAGGGTGGCGGCGCGGACGTGCCGCTTGGTGAGCTGGCCGTCGCTCTCGTACGCCTCGTCCGGCAGACCGGGGACGAGCGAGCCGCGCGGGCCGTCGCCGAGTTCGACGGCGATCAGGTTCAGCGGGTCGCCGGGCGGGTGCGGCCAGTCGTCGGCGCGGCCGTCGAGCTCCCGTTCGCGGGTGTTGTCGCCGAGCTGCTCCAGCACGCGCAGCCGGGCGGTGCCGAAGCCGTGCTCGGTGAGCAGGGCGGCGACGGTGGCGGGGGTGCCGGCGTCGGCGCTGAGCACCAGCAGCCGGCGGCCGGGGTGGAGGGCGAGGGCGAGCGTGGCCGGCGGTCGGCCGACCAGACTGATTACCTCGGTCGCCTCCAGCGGCCAGCCGAGCCGGGCGCAGGCGTAGGAGACGGAGGAGGGGTGCGGCAGGACGCGCAACCGGTCGGCGCCGACGGTCTCGGCGAGGGTGCGGCCGATGCCGAAGAACATCGGGTCGCCGCTGGCCAGGACGGCGATGCGGCGCCCGGCGTGCTCGGCGAGCAGCCCCGGGACGGCCGGGCGCAGCGGGGACGGCCAGGCGAGGCGCTCGGCGGGGACGGTGTCGCGGGGGAGCAGTTCCAGCTGTCGGGGGCCGCCGATGACCACCTCGGCGGCTTGCAGCGCGGCCCGGGATCCGGCGGCGAGGCCGGGCCAGCCGTCGGCCCCGATCCCGACGACGGTGATCGGAGGGGGCAGCTCGGGCACCGGGTGGCTCCTCGTGGTTCGTTCCTGCTGGCCGGGGCAGCCTACCTGGCGGTCCGCGGGCGGCAGCCCGGTGGGCTGACAGGGTTCAACTTTCAGCTTTCAACTTTCAGATGTTGAAATCTGAAATCTGAAAGTTGAACTCTGTCATCTGTCATCTGTCATCTGTCGCCCGCCGGCCGTCGGCCCTACCGGTCGGCCCAGTCCCCCGAGACGATCAGCGCGGGCCGGGCGCGCAGCCGTGCCTCGGCCGCCGGCCCGGCGAGGTACACCCAGGCCTCGCACGGCTCGCCCGCCGCGGTCCGGACCACCAGCCGGCGCCGTACGTACAGCCCCGTGCCGTCCGCCCGGCACTCCTCCAGCCGGTCCAGCGCCGCGAGCGCTCCGGGGTATGCGCCGGGGCGTACGGTGACCAGTTCGCCGACGACCCGGCGGCCGGGCGTCGGGTCCGGCACCGCGTACGGGAACCCCGGCCCCTCGTGCAGGGCGGCGCCCTCCAGCACCGCCGGGCGGATCGCGGCGCAGCGTCCGGCCAGGTGGACGGCGTGGTTGCGGCCGCCGCTGCGCAGGGTGCCGTACACGAAGAACGGCAGCGCCGCTTCCGCCGGTGGGGCCTGCTCGGGCGCGGACACGGGTTCGACCTCCTCGCTGGGGGAGCGCCCACGGTACGTGCCGCCAACCGATCCGTGGAACCCACTGGCGCTCCGGGCCGCCGATGCGCTGTCATATCGAATGTTCAGCCAGCACCGTCCTAGGGGGACACACATGACATCGCCCGCCTCCCCGCCACCGGCGGCGACCCCCGGCAGCACCCAGTCCGGTCCCACCGACGTAGTCCCCGCCGCGGCCCCCGCCCCCGCCCGGCTCTCCGGCGCGGTCTGGGCGGCCCTCGCCGTGGTCTACGTGGTCTGGGGTTCGACCTACCTCGGGATCCGGATCGTCGTCGAGACGATGCCCTCCTTCTTCTCCGCCTCCGCCCGCTTCCTCACCGCCGGTCTGCTGCTGGTCGGCTTCCTGCTGGTCCGCCAGGGCCCGGCGGCCCTGCGGGTGAGCGGTCGCCAGCTGGCCTCCTCGGCACTGGTCGGCCTGCTGCTGCTGACCGGCGGCAACGGCCTGGTGGTGCTGGGCGAGACCTCCGTCCCCTCCGGGCTGGCCGCCCTGCTGGTGGCGGCGGTGCCGCTCTGGATGGTGCTGCTGACGGCCTTCGGCGGCGGGGAGCGTCCGAAGCGCGCCGAGCTGGCCGGGGTGCTGCTCGGCCTGGTGGGCCTCGGCGTGCTGTCCGCCCCCGCGATCGGCGGGTCGATCGAGCCGCTGGGCGTGGTCCTGATCATCAGCGCCACGCTCTGCTGGGCGGCCGGCTCCTTCGCGAGCAAGAAGATCCCGATGCCGGGCAACGTGCTCGCGGCGAGCGCGTACCAGATGCTGGCCGGCGGCCTGTGCGACCTGCTGGTCGGGCTGGCCCGCGGAGAGCAGCACGGGTTCGACCCGGCGGCCGTCTCCGGCCGGTCCTGGCTGGCCCTCGCCTACCTGGTGGTGTTCGGCTCGCTGCTCGCCTTCACCGCGTACGCCTGGCTGCTGCGCTCGGCCCCGCTCACCCTGGTGGCGACCTACGCGTACGTGAACCCGGTGGTCGCGGTGCTGCTGGGCTGGCTGATCCTGGCCGAGCCGTTGACCGGCCCGACCCTGGCGGGCGGGGCGATCGTGGTGGCCGGGGTCTGTCTGGTGGTGAGCGTCAGTCGGCGTCCCTCGAGGGCGGGTCGGCGCTGATCGGCACCGCGATCGGGGGGGGGGGGGGGCGGGCCGCCCCCCGGCGCGCGCCGCCACCCGGGGGGGGGGCGGCCGCGCGCCCCCCCCCCCCCCCCGCGCCCCCCCCCCCCCCCCCCCGCCCGCGCGCGG
>NZ_JBHYGR010000009.1:42760-69250 GCF_042738155.1 Kitasatospora sp. NPDC059088
ATCTACAGTTGCATTGGCGTCGCCAGGGTCAGTGGTGAAAACGACCCCGGGGCGGCGCTGATCGGCCCCGCGAGCGGGCGGATCGTCCCGGCCGACCGACCGGGACGATCCGCCCGCGTTTACGCCCGCGTCCGCGCCCACGCCCGCGTCCGCGCCCACGCCCGCGTCCGCGCGGTCAGAGCGAGGCGGGCGGCTTCCCCGTCCACCAGTTGCCCGGCGCCTCCGGGTCGCGGCTGGTCCAGTACTCGACGATCGCGCTGGTGAACTCGGCGGCCGACAGCGTCCCGTCCCCGTCGAGGTCGAGCCGGCGGAAGGCCTCGTCCGCGTCGTCGCGGCAGAGCCCCGCGAAGTGGCCGCGCTGGAACACGAAGAACTCTCCGGCGTCCACGGTGCCGCTGCGGTCGGCGTCGGCGACGGTGAGGAAGGCCTCGGCCAGGGCGCCGAGGATCTCCCGGGCGGCCTCCGGGTCGTCGGCGAGCGCGCCGGTCGAGGCGACGAACTGCTCGCGGGTGATGGCCTCCGTTCCGGCGGGCCTTCCGGCGAGGTGCAGGTCGTGCCAGACCGTCAGATAGGCGCGGACGATCACGGCCTCCGCCTCCGAACCCTCCTGGTGGCCGAGCGAGCGGGCCACCGAGTGGCCCATCAGCACATGGTCCCGCTCGGTGAGCAGACCGTCCCCGTCGGCGTCGAGGTGGTCGAAACCGTGATTGATCTTCGCGATGAGCAGGTCGTCCGACAATGTGCCCCCTTCGGTGGCCGGCGCTGCGGCTCCACGTCCGCGGCGCGGTGAGCGACGTCACGTCGCCAGCACGCTAACGCCTGGAGCCGTGCTCGCGCAGCAGAACGAAAGCCGAACGACGGTGCCCGGCCGCCCGCTCAGCCCTCCTGGTGGTCGGCCCAGACGTACGACTCCGGCAACAGCTCCGGCACCGGCACGGTGCGCAGCCCGGAACCCCGTCCGACGATGATCCGCACCTGCGGGAAGTAGTCCAGCAGCACCTGGCGGCAGCGCCCGCAGGGCGGGATCACCCCCCGTTCGCGCCAACCCACCCCCGTGCCGCTCCGACCGCCGCTCAGTGCGCCGCCGCCAGCAGCTCCCGGGTGTACTCGGTGTGCGGTGCCTCGAACAGCCGCTCCCGGTCGGCCGACTCCACCAGCCGCCCCCGGTGCATCACCGCGACCCGGTCGCAGAAGTGCCGCACCACCGCGAGGTCGTGCGAGACGAACAGGAAGGCGACGCCGAGCCGTTCGCGCAGCTCCATCAGCAGGTTGAGCACCTGCGCCTGCACCGACACGTCGAGCGCCGAGACCGGCTCGTCCGCGATGATCAGCCGCGGTTCGGGCGCCAGGGCCCGGGCGATGCCGATCCGCTGCCGCTGCCCGCCGGAGAACTCGTGCGGGTAGCGGTCCAGGTGCCCGGCGGGCAGCCCGACCTGCTCCAGCAGTTCGGCCGCGCGCTCGCGCCGCTGCGCCGCGTCCAGCGGGGTGTGCAGCCGCAGCGGGGTGTCGAGGGTCTGGGCGACGGTGCGGCGCGGGTTGAGCGAGGCGTACGGGTCCTGGAAGACCAGCTGGATCTCCCGGCTGAGCCGGCGGCGCAGCTCCCGGTCCGGTCGGGTGACGTCCTGGCCGTCGTAGCGGACGCGTCCGCCGGTGGGGCGTTGCAGCCCGGCCAGCACCCGGGAGGTGGTGGACTTGCCGGAGCCAGACTCGCCGACCAGCCCGAGCGTCTCGCCCGGGGCGATCCGCAGGCTCACCCCCTCCACGGCCCGGACCGGTTCGGCCCGGAGCGAGGGCAGGCGCCGCCGCCCGGGGAAGTGCACGGAGAGCTCCTCCACCTCCACCAGCCACCGCTCGGGTCGCTCAGGGCGCTCGGGGCGCCCGGCCGCCGTCGGCCTGGGCGTGAACGTCCTGGTGGGTGAGGGATCGTCGACCGTCGGAAGTGCGCTGCCCGGTACCGAGTCCAGCCGCAGCGCCGCGCCCACCAGGGCGCGGGTGTACGGGCGGCGCGGCGCGGCGAGCAGTTCGCCGGTCGGCGCGGACTCGACCTCGGCGCCGTCGCGCAGCACCAGGGTGCGGTCCGTCGTTCCGGCGACCACGCCGAGGTCGTGGCTGACCAGCAGCACCGCCGTGCCGTGCTCGCGCTGCAACTCGCCCAGCAGGTCGAGGACCTGGCGCTGGACCCGGGCGTCCAGCGCGGTGGTCGGCTCGTCCGCGACCAGCACCTTCGGGTCGTTCATCAGCGCCATCGCGATCATCACCCGTTGCCGCATCCCGCCGGAGAACTGGTGCGGGTAGTCGCGCAGGCGGGCGGCGGGGATGCCGACCCGGTCGAGCATCGCGGCCGCCCGTCGCCTGGCCTCGGCCCGCCCGGCCGCCGGGTGGTGCAGCCGGTACATCTCGGCGAGTTGGGCGCCGACGCCGTGGAAGGGGCTGAGCGAGGTGAGCGCGTCCTGGAAGACCAGTGCGGCCCGGGCACCCCGCACTCCGCGCAGCACGGACTCCCGGGCGCCCACCAACTCCGTTCCGTCCAGCCGGACCGAGCCGGTGACGGTGGTGGTCCGCGGGTCGTGCAGGCCGAGCAGGGCCAGTCCGACGGTGGACTTCCCGGAGCCCGACTCGCCGACCAGGCCGAGGACTTCACCCGCCGCGAGGTCGAAGGACAGGCCCCGGACGGCGGCCACCGGGGCGCCGCCGCGCGGATCGGCGAACTCGACCGTCAAGTCCCTGACACTGAGCACCGGTTCGGCAACCATCGCACGACCACCTTGGGATTCGGGAGACTTCATCGTTGCGGCTCCTCTCAGCCCAGTCGGATGCGCGGGTCGAGCCAGGCCACCGCCAGGTCCGCCAGCGCGACGAACAGCACCACGAAGCAGGCGGCCAGCAGCACCGCGCCGACCACGGCCGGCAGGTCCTGCCCGGACACCGCCTGAGCGGCGAACCGCCCGACCCCGTTCAGCCCGAACACCGTCTCGGTGATCACCGCCCCGCCGAGCAGCACCCCGGCCTCCAGCCCGAGCAGCTGCACCAGCGGCCCGGCGGCCCCGCGCGAGGTGTACTTGAGGTGGGCGCGCAGCCGGCCCAGCCCCTTGCCGCGGGCGGTGCGGACGTACTCCTCGTTCATGGTCTCCAGCAGCTGGGAGCGCGAGAGCCGGGCGAACACGGCCGAGTTGACGAAGCCGAGGACGAGCCAGGGGAGCAGCATCCCGCCCGCCCAGGCCGCCGGGTCCTCGCCGGGCGGGGTGTAGGAGGGCAGCGGCAGCAGGCCCGTGGAGTACACCAGCGCCCACTGCGCGAGGTAGCCGAGGAAGTAGATCTGCACGCTCGCGCCGACCAGGGTGAAGGCGGACAGCAGCCGGTCGGTGCGGCGGCCGTGCCGCAGCGCGGAGACGAACCCGGTGCCGAGGCCGAGGACCAGCAGGACGGCGAGCGCCCCGGCGGTCAGCGAGAAGGTGACGGGCAGGTGCTCGGCCAGCGCCTCGGTGACGGGCTGGTGCAGTCGGTAGGAGTAGCCGAGGCAGGGGGCCGCGCAGTGGATGACCGAGCCGTCCACGTCGTTGATGTCCCGCCCGGCGGCCACGCCGACCAGGTAGTCGGTGTACTGGGCGAGCAGTGGTTGGTCCAGGCCCATGCTCTGGCGCACCGCCGCGATCTGTCCGCTGTCGCAGCGCGGGCCGCAGGCGGCGCGGGCGGGGTCGGCGGGCGCGGCGTAGAAGAGGGCGAAGGCGGCGGCGGAGACCGCGAGCAGGACGCCGAGCGCCTGGAGGGTCCGCCGCAGGGCGAAGGAGAGCATGGCCGGTCCGGGGTCGACGGGACGGAAACGGAAACGGGGACGGAAACGGGGACGGAAACGGAAACGGGGACGGGCCGGGAGCCGGGGGCCTCGGAGTGTCAGCCTCAGAGGCCCCCGAGCCGTCACGACTTCAGGTACAGCCAGGTCAGCCCGACCGCCCCGTAGATCGGGTGGATGAACGCCCCGCCGACGTTGCTGCCGCGCAGCTGGTTGACCGTCGGGTAGGTGAGCGGCAGCACCGGCAGGTCCTTCATCACGGTCTGCTCCAGCGCGTACAGCTCCTTGGCCTTGGCGCGCGGTTCGCCGATCTGGTTGATCCGGTCGATCTCCTTGTCGACCGCGGGGTTGCGGTAGCGCGCGGAGTTGATGTCGCTGCCGGCCCGGCCGTCGAAGGAGAACGGGATCAGCGTGGACGGGGTCGGCCAGTCGACGGAGCTGGTCTCCTCGAACAGGTCGTACGGCGAGTCCGCCCGGTGCACCTCGTCCAGGAAGGCCTTGGGGTCGATCGGCTTGGGCACCACGGTGATGCCCGCCTTGCCGAAGCCGTCCACCAGCACCTGGGCGACGCGCTGCCCGTCCGGGGTGTTCTTGTACGCGTACGTCAGGCTGGCCGGCGCCTGCTTGGCCTTGGCGAGCGCGGCCTTGGCGGCCTCCGGGTCGCCCTCGGGCCTGGCCGGGTCGAGGTCGTACTTCTGCCAGTCGATCAGCGCGGGCGAGCTGAGCGTGGTGGCGAGCTCGCCGGTCCGGGAGCCGCCCTGGACCTGCCGGGCCTGCTGGCGCGGGTAGGCGAGGTTGAGGGCCCTGCGCACCTCGACGTCCGGCACCCGCTCGTTGTTGATCACCAGCTGGGTGACGAAGGCACCCCGGCGGCCGGAGACGACCAGGTCCTTGGCCTTGGGGTCGGTGTCGGCGGACTGGTACAGCTCGGGGGAGAGCTCGTCGGAGGCGGTGGTGGCGTTGGCGCCGCCGTCCCGCCCGGAGAGGATCTCCTGGTTGCCGTTGAGCGCCTCCTTGCCGTACGTGAACACGAACTTGTCCGGGTACTGGTTGCGGATCGGGTCGGTCTCCGCCTTCCAGGCCGGGTTGCGCTCCAGCACCATGCGGGTGTTCTGGACGTGCTCGACGATCCGGTACGGGCCGCTGGCGAACGGCAGCCGGTCGTAGTCCGTCCCGGTGTCCTTGTCCCGGCGCACCGGCGAGGAGGAGGACTGCGCGGCCATGTACGGCACGTCGGCCTGCGGCTGCGGGAAGTGGAAGACCAGGGTGCGCTCGTCCGGGGTCCCGATCGCGTCCAGGTCACCGGCCTGCGGTCCGGTGTACTTGGCGCGCGCGGCCTCGTAGCTGGCCTCGCCGGTGAGCCACTGCGGCCAGTACGGCGGGCCGACCTCGTAGCCCTTGCCGAAGGTGCGCTCGATGCCGTACTTGACGTCCTGGGCGGTGATCGGCTTGCCGTCCTCCCAGGCCACGCCCTCCTTGAGCCGGTACGTCCAGGTGCGCCCGCCGTCGGTCGGGGTGCCGGTGTCGGTGGCCAGGTCGCCGACCAGCTTGGCCTTGCCGTCGACGACCTGGTACTGCGTCAGCTGGCGGCCCCAGAGCAGCGAGGCGTTGTACGAGGCGCCCGCGTAGACCTTCTGCGGGTCCAGGTGGCGGAACTCGACGCTGTTGTACACGTTGACCGTGCCGCCCGGGCGGGCGCCGGGGACGGCCGGGGCGGGGCCCGCGCTGTCCTTCTCGGTGCCGAGCGCCGCGGTCAGCGGCGAGGTCTCCTTGGCCGGGGCCCCGCCGGCGGCGGAGCCGGTGCTGCCGGCGCCTGCCGAGCAGGAGGTCGCCAGCAGGGCGGTGGCGATGACGGCGAGCGACGGTTTGGTCCAGCGCATGGCGAATCCCTCCTTGCCCCGACACGTCCGGTCGGGGCGGGCTCGGATGGTTGATCAGGGGAAGCGGAACGGGAAGCGGAAGCGGAAGGGGGGCTCAGCGGGCGCGGCGCGGGTCCAGCGCGTCCCGGAGGGCGTCGCCGAGCAGGTTGAAGGCGAGCACGAACACCAGCAGGGCCACGCCCGGGAAGACCAGGTAGGTCGGGTCGGCCTGGAAGACCTCCGAGCCGCGCGAGATCATCCGCCCCCAGTCGGGTACGGGCTCGGTGATGCCGACGCCGAGGAAGGACAGCGCGGCCTCGGAGGCGACGAAGGTCGGTACGGCCATGGTGGCGTGCACGATCAGCTGGGAGCGGACGTTCGGCAGCAGTTCGTGGACGACGATGTGGAGGCGGCTCGCCCCCTGCGCCCGGGCGGACTGCACGAAATCCCTTTCCCGGAGTGAGCGGACGGTGGCCCGGAGGGAAAGCGCGAGCGGAATCCAGCCGAACGCGGAGAAGACCAGGATCAGCACCAGGAACTGCATCCACTCCGGTTCCGCGGCGCCCGGATCGACCAGTCGGGACTGGATCACCGGGCTGAGCGCGAGCAGCAGGAGCAGGGTCGGAAAGGCCAGCAGCACATTGGCGAGGAACCCGAACAGCCGGTCCGCGATCCCGCCGAGGTAGCCGACCGCGACCCCGGCCAGCACGCCGAGCGTGGTGGTCACGGCGGCCGCGGCGAAGGCGATCAGCAGCGAGGTGCGGATGCCGTACAGCAGCTGGGTCAGCACGTCCCGGCCGAGGCCGGGCTCCAGGCCGAACCAGAACTCGCCGGAGATCCCGCCGTTCGGCAGCATCGGCAGGCCGCCGTCGCTGAGCAGGCCGGGAGTGTTCTGGCCGTAGTGCTCGACCGGGTTCTTCCCGTACAGGGCGGCGACCAGCGGCGCGGCCAGGGCGAGCAGCAGGAACAGCAGGACGACGGCGGAGGCGGCGGCGCCGACCCGGTCGCGCAGCACCCGGCGCAGCAGGCTCGGTGCGGCCGGTCCGGGGGGCGGTCCGGGGGTCGGTCCCGGGGTCAGCCCGGGGGCCGGGCCGGTAACTGCGACTGTGTCGACCGCTGCCATGAGAGGCGTACTCCCCGAATTCTCCGCCGCCCCATGGGTGAGGGTGCGCTGGTGGGCATTTCCGAACCGGCTGCCGGGGGTTTCCCGGCGGTCGTTCGAGCGACATCAGATCGGATGCGTCCGGCCTTCCGCAAATCACCGGAAGGCACTCCACGGGAATTCCTGCCGGACTGTTTCGGGAATTGTGGCGGCTTCATTTCCCCGCAACACGGCCGTTGCAGGAGAACGGACATACCGCACCGAAGCGGACGGCCCGTTCCGCATTCTGAGACCTCCGCCACAGTCCCCGGGGTATTGGTACGATCCCGGAGGACCGCGACTGGCGCGTAGGGATGGAATCGACCATCGGGAAGCGGTCCCGTGGATCCTCACGTCGTTGCCGAGCGCCTGGGCCGCCCCGCATCCCCACCAGGAGACCGCCATGGCCCAGCCCGAGCAGACGCCCCACACCACCGCGAGCCCCGCCGCCGACACCTCCTTCCGCAGCGCCCTGGACGTGGTGGCCGGCGTGGAGCCCCGGATCGCCGCCGCCATCGGCCAGGAGCTGGAGGACCAGCGCGCCTCGCTCAAGCTGATCGCCAGCGAGAACTACGCCTCCCCGGCCGTCCTGCTCACCATGGGCAACTGGCTCAGCGACAAGTACGCCGAGGGCACCGTCGGCCGCCGCTTCTACGCGGGCTGCCGCAACGTCGACACCGTCGAGGCGATCGCCGCCGAGCACGCCCGCGAGCTGTTCGGCGCCGAACACGCCTACGTCCAGCCGCACTCGGGCATCGACGCCAACCTCACCGCCTTCTGGGCGGTGCTCTCCCAGCGGGTCGAGAGCCCGGCCCTGGAGCGGGCCGCGGTGCGCAACGTCAACGACCTCACCGAGCAGGACTGGGCCGAGCTGCGCCAGGAGCTCGGCAACCAGCGGATGCTCGGCATGTCGCTGGACACCGGCGGCCACCTCACCCACGGCTTCCGGCCCAACATCTCGGGCAAGATGTTCGAGCAGCGCAGCTACGGCACCGACCCGGTCACCGGCCTGATCGACTACGACGCGCTGCGCGAGACCGCCCGCGAGTTCCGCCCGCTGATCCTGGTGGCGGGCTACTCCGCCTACCCGCGGCTGGTGGACTTCCGCAGGATGCGCGAGATCGCGGACGAGGTCGGCGCGACCCTCATGGTCGACATGGCGCACTTCGCCGGCCTGGTCGCGGGCAAGGTGCTGACCGGCGACCACGACCCGGTGCCGTTCGCCCACATCGTCACCACGACCACCCACAAGTCCCTGCGCGGCCCGCGCGGCGGCATGGTGCTCAGCACCGCCGCCCTGGCCGAACACGTGGACCGCGGCTGCCCGTTGGTGCTCGGCGGCCCGCTCTCGCACGTGATGGCCGCCAAGGCCGTCGCCCTCGCCGAGGCCCGCCGTCCCGAGTTCCGCACCTACGCCCGCGCCGTGGTCGACAACGCCCGGGCGCTCGCCGAGGGCCTGCTGCGCCGCGGCGGCAAGCTGGTCACCGGCGGCACCGACAACCACCTGGTGCTCGCCGACGTCTCCGGCTACGGTCTGACAGGCCGTCAGGCCGAGGCGGCGCTGCTGGACTCGGGCATCGTCACCAACCGCAACTCCGTCCCGCAGGACCCGAACGGCGCCTGGTACACCTCGGGCGTGCGGCTCGGCACCCCGGCGCTCACCACCCGCGGCCTGGGCACCGCCGAGATGGACGAGATCGCCGCCCTGATCGACACCGTCCTGCGCGGCACCACCCCCACCACCACGGCCAACGGCGCCCCCTCCAAGGCGAACTACGCCCTCGACGAGGCCCTCCGCGACGGCATCGCCAAGCGCGCCGCCGACCTGCTGGCACCGTTCCCGCTCTACCCGGGCGTCGACCTGGCCTGACCGGCCGCTGGCCCGACCGGTCCCTGGCCCGACCGGCCCCTGCTCCGACCGGCCCCTGCTCCGACCGGGCCGGAGGAGCCCGCCGTGACACCGGGCCGCCGAACCTTCCGTTCGGCGGCCCGGTGGTCGGGCGCCCCGCCCCGGCCGTCAAGTCTCCTAGTACTGGAGCGACTTGTACTGCAGGAACTCCTCCAGTCCGTGCCGCCCCAGCTCGCGGCCGAGCCCGGAGTCCTTGTAACCGCCGAACGGGGCCAGCGGGTTGAACCGGCCGCCGTTGAGGTCCACCTGTCCGGTGTCCAGCCGGCGGGCGAAGGCGGCGGCGGTGTCGGTGGTCGCCGCCCAGACGCCGCCGGCCAGCCCGTAGGCGGTGCCGTTGGCGATCTCGACGGCGTGGTCCTCGTCGTCGTAGCGCAGGACCACCAGGACGGGGCCGAACACCTCCTCCTGGGCCACCGTCATCTCCGGGGTGACGTCGGCGAGGACGGTCGGCCGGACGTAGTGGCCGGTGGGGAGTTCGGCCAGTGGCTCCGGACCGCCGGCCACCAGCCGGGCGCCCTGGGCGAGCGCGTCCGCCAGGTAGCCGCGCACCCGCTCCAGCTGCCGGGCGTTGACCAGCGGGCCGATCCGGGTCCGCGGGTCGGCCGGGTCGCCCGGGACGTACTTCTCGGCGGCCTTGGCGGCGAGCGCGACCGCCTCCTCGTACTGGTCCGCGTGCACCAGCAGCCGGGTCCAGGCGCTGCACGTCTGGCCGGAGTTGGCGAAGACGTTGGCGACGTTCACGTTCACCGCCCGGGCCAGGTCGGCGCCCGGCAGCACCACGTTGGCGGACTTGCCGCCCAGCTCCAGCGCGACCCGCTTGAGCCCGCGCCCGGCCGCCTCGGCGACCTGCCGGCCGACGGCGGTGGAGCCGGTGAAGGACACCACGTCCACCTCCGGATGGGCGGCGAGCGCCGCGCCCGCGACCGCCCCGGTGCCGGTCACCAGGTTGAACACCCCGGCCGGGAAGCCGGCTTCGTCCACCAGCCGGGCGAACAGCCGGGCCACCAGCGGGGTGTCCTCGGCCGGCTTGAGGACCACCGGGCAGCCGGCCGCCAGCGCCGGGACGACCTTGGCCACGATCTGGTGCAGCGGGTAGTTCCACGGCGTGATCGCCGCGACCACCCCGGCCGGTTCGGCGAACACCACCGAGTTGCCGATCCGCTCCTCGAAGGGGTAGCCGGCCAGCAGGCTCAGGTACGAGGTCGCCACGGTCAGCGGCAGCCCGGCGTGCACGGCCCCGGCGAAGCCGACCGGGGCGCCCAGCTCGGCGACCACGGTCGAGGTGATCTCGGCCTGGGCGTCGGCCAGTCCGTCCCGCAGCCGGGTGAGCGGCGCCAGCCGCTCCTCGCGGGTGGCGGCGGCCCAGCCCCGGGCCGCCCGGCGGGCCGCCGCGACCGCGGCGTCGACGTCGGCCGCCGCACCGGCCGGTACGGTGGCGAGCACCCGCTCGGTGGCGGGGTTGAGCACGGCGATCGTGCCGGAGTCCCGGGAGGGCCGCCAGGCGCCGTCGATGTACTGGTCGCCGTACTCCGCGTACTCCTGCTCCACGGATCGTCCTTTCCACTGGTCAGCCGCCGTTCGGCCGACAGGGCGAGTCGGAAGGTCAGTCAAGGCGGCCGGACGGCCGCGCACAAGAGCCGATCCCGCCTCGGCCGGACAGGGCACCCGCCGCGGTGGGCGGCGGACTCCGCGGCGGGGGCCTACTGTCGATGGGGGGCGCCTCGTGCACGAGCGGTGATCCGGTTCGTGTCCGGGGCCGGGCAGGCCGCCACCGCGCCGAGGTGCGGCTCGGAACCCGCAGGTCATCCGCACTGCTAAGGAGCATCCCGTGACCGACACCGCGTTGAAGGGCGAACCGCAGCAGCCCGTCGGGCCGGCCGTGTTGGAGGACGTACCGGGATGGTTCTGGGACCACGACCGGCACTCCTTCGAGTGGTTCCTCGGGCGCCAGGCGGAGCGGGGCGTCACCGGCCACCTCATGGAGATGGGCGCCTACCTCGGCCGCAGCGCGATCGTGATCGGGGAGCACCTCCGGCCCGGGGAGACGTTCACCGTCTGTGACCTGTTCGACTCGGACGCGCCGGACGACGAGAACTCCAGCGAGATGGACCACTCCTACCGGAAGACGCTGACCCGCTCGGCCTTCGAGGCCAACTACCTGTCCTTCCACGACCGGCTGCCGGACATCGTCCAGGCCCCGACCTCGGCGCTCGCGGGCGGACGGGTCCCGGCGGGGGCCTACCGCTTCGTCCACATCGACGCCTCGCACCTGTACGAGCACGTGGTGGGCGACCTCCAGGTGGCCCGGACCGCGCTGCAGGAGCAGGGCGTCGTGGTCCTGGACGACTACCGGTCCCAGCACACCCCCGGCGTCGCCGCGGCGACCTGGGAGGCGGTGTTCAACCACGGCCTCAGGCCGATCGTGCTCACCGAGTGCAAGTTCTACGGCACCTGGGGCGACCCGGAGCCGTTCCAGCGCGACCTGCTCGACCGGGTGGACCTCGCCGTCGGCTGCGAGCTCAGCGCCGAGACCCTCAACCACCGGCAGGTGCTGCGGATGACCGGCAGTACGGAGGGCATCCGGCCGTTCCGCCCCTCCCGGCACCGGCCGGGGGCGGCCGGGGCGTCGGCGCCCGAGGACGCGTACCGGACGGCCCGGGACGAGGCCGCGCTGGACCTCGCCGCCCGCCGCGCCCGCGCCGCCGAGGCGCGCCGCCCGGTCAACGTCGCCAAGCGCGCCGCCAAGGACCTGCTGCCCCCGCTGCTCACCTCGGCGATCCGCCGCGCCCGCCGGGGCTGACCCGGGCCGCCCCGGCCTCCCGCCCAGGTCTCCCGCCCCGGCGACGCCGAAGGGCCGGTCGGAAACCCGACCGGCCCTTCCTTGCTGTGTACCCGCTCAGACCCGCGAAGGCTCCGCGGCCCCGGCGGACGCCTCAGCCTCCGCCTCGGCCGCCAGCTCGCGGCGCACCTCGGCCAGCGAGGGGTTGGCCCAGGCGCTGGCGACGCCCCAGTAGTAGAAGGCCAGGCCGATCGCGGCCACGATCAGCAGGTCCCAGCCCTCCGGCAGGTAGCCGTGCCCGCCGAAGTCGGAGCTGCCGGCCCAGGAGACCCCGGCCATCACGAACAGGTAGGCGATCATCCAGGCGCCCGCCTCGAGGTGCGGCTTCAACTGCTCGAAGGGCTTGCGCAGCTCGTACCAGGCCCAGATCGGCAGACCGGCGGCCATCAGCAGGATGACCTTGCCGGTGAGCGGCCAGCGGGCCCAGTACAGCACCAGCGAGCCGAAGACCATCGCGACCGGCGCGATCACCGGCATGGCCTTGAGCTTCACCGGGCGCTGGAGGTCCGGCGCGAGGCGGCGCAGCGCCATCACGGCGACCGGGCCGGTGATGTACGAGATCACGGTGGCGACGGAGACGATCTCGGCCAGCGAGCCCCAGCCGCGGAAGACCGCGAGGAACAGGAAGGCGACCACCAGGTTGAGCAGCAGCGCCGGGCGCGGGATGCCGGTCTTGGCGTCGACCTTGCCGAAGAGCTTCGGCAGGTGGCCGTTCTCCTGCACGCCGTGGATCATGCGCGAGGTGGTGGCGGCGTAGATCATGCCGGTGCCGGACGGCGAGACGAAGGCGTCCGCGTAGAGCAGCAGCGCGAGCCAGTTGATGCCCCAGGCGATCGCGAGGTCCGCGAGCGGCGAGGTGTAGGAGAGGCTGCTCCAGCCGTTCGACAGGTCGGCGGCCGGGATGGCGCCGATGAACGCGATCTGCAGCGCGACGTAGATCACCAGGGCGATCAGGATCGAGCCGATGACGGCCTTGGGCAGCGACTTGCCGGGGTTGCGGGCCTCGCCGGCCAGGTTGAGCGGCGACTGGAAGCCGTTGAAGGCCCAGACGATGCCGGAGACGGCGACGGCGGTGAACACCGCGCTCCAGCCGTTCGGGGCGAAGCCGTCCGGCTGGGTGAAGTGCGAGGTGTCGAAGTGCGCGAGGAGCAGCGCGCCGGCGGTCAGCGTCGGCACGACGACCTTGAACACGGTGATCGCCGTGTTGGTCTTGGCGAACAGCGTGATCGCGAACCAGTTGAGGACGAAGTACACGACCAGCAGCACGCTGGCCAGTGCCACCCCGCTGAGGGTGAGTTCCTTGCCGTCGTACAGGCCCTTGGCCCAGTCGAAGTGCCAGGAGCTCATGTACTGGACGGACGCGGTGGCCTCACCCGGGATGACCGAGACGATGGCGATCCAGTTGGCCCAGGCGGCCAGGTAGCCGGCCAGCGAGCCGTGCGAGTACTGGCCGTACCGGACCATGCCGCCGGCCTTGGGGAACATCGACCCGAGCTCGCTGTAGGTGAGCGCGATGGTGAGCGCCACGGCGGCGCCGATCACCCAGGCGAGGATCGAGGCGGGGCCGGCCAGCCTGGCGGCCCGCTCGGCGCCGAACAGCCAGCCGGAGCCGATGATCGAGCCGAGCCCGACCGCGGTCAGGCTGATCGTGCCGAGCGATCGGCGGTAGTTCTGGTGTGATGCCTTGGGCGAATCGGGCTCACTCAACGTATCGGTCCTCTCGCTCGGGGTTCAGCGGATGGTGTCGGCGCTTTTACGGTTTTGGGTCGGTATTCCGGACAAACCCCAGCAGCCTATGGTTCCAAATGGGGCGAATACCTCAGAGGAAGCTCAAACCGCCCGATCGTTGCCATCTCGTGTCCGGTTTCCGGACGGCCGGGACCGCTCAACGAGACCGGCGCCACACCGCCGTCGGCGGTGGATCGCGAGGGGGAGTCGGCCGTGGGCCGGGAAAAAGAAATTCCCCGCAGGATCCTTTCGGATTCCACGGGGAATTTCGATTGTGTCCGAGGGGGGACTTGAACCCCCACGCCCGATAAAGGGCACTAGCACCTCAAGCTAGCGCGTCTGCCATTCCGCCACCCGGACAGGGTGTGTGCTTCGGGGGCTTTTCTCTCGCCCCCTCGGCGACAGAGAGAACATTACCAGGCTTCCGGAGTGCTTCTCACCTGCGTTTCCTCGGCCCCACCGCGGCCTCCACCTCGGCCCCCACCACCGTCCCCGCCACGCCCCCGTCCGAGGGGCCGGGGCCGTGGGGCGCCCGGCCCGTCCGGACCGGCCGGGACGGCTCGCGAGGGGGCTCGCGAGGGGGCTCGAACACCGGGCGAAGCGGTGGCGAGGGCGAAGCAAACGATCCGTTAAGCCCCCGCCCGCGATCGATTCCGGTCGGAACCGATCCGACACGGGCAACTTGTCGACGCTGCCACGGAGGCACCGACCGCTCTCCTAGCCTCTGTGGACCGAGGGCGCCATGATGCGGATCGCCTGATTCCCGGGTCGCGGACGAAGGGCGGCTGGACGTGGAGCAGATCAGCGGGGCGGCGAAGGCCGAGCCGAGACGCGGCGCCCGGTCGGGCCGCCGACCGACGGCCGACGGTCCCGTCGAGGGCGTGTGGCGCTTCCGGGTGCCCGCCGTCGAGGCCTCCGTGCCGCGCACCCGCCACGCGGTGCGGGACCGCCTGCTGGCCCAGGGCATGACCGGGGTGCGCTACCAGGAGCTGGTGGACGACGTGCTGCTGATCGTCTCCGAGCTGGTCGGCAACGCGGTGAAGCACGCGGCCGAGCTGTCGCCCGAGGTGACCACCGAGCTGTCGGTGCGCCGGGGCTGGGTGCGGGTCTCGGTCGAGGACGGCGACCCGTACCGGCCGAAGGCCCTGGAGAGCGACACCGGCCGTACCGGCGGGCGCGGCCTGCTGCTGGTGAAGAGCGTCACCATCCAGGCGGGCGGGGTGTGCGACGTCGAGCACACGGGGGAGGGCGGCAAGGTCATCTGGGCCTCGCTGCCCGTCCCCCCGGAGCCCGGGTCCTGACGGGCGCCCTCCCGCACGGGGACGGCGCGACCCCGCACGAGGGCGGCCGCCCCCGGCCGGGGACGGCCACCCCCACGGACTCCCGTCCGCTACCAGTCCCGACCGGCGATCTCCCGGATCCCCGGCAGCGCGGCCTCGAAGACGGTCTCGAACCAGACCGAGAACGGCCGCTCGGCCCGCAGCTCGCGCAGCTCCTGCGCGGTCACGAAGGCGAAGTCCTCGACCTCCTCCGGGTTCGGCCGCACCGGCGCGGTGACCAGCCCGACGAACAGGTGGTTCCACTCCCGCTCGATCAGCCCGGTGGCCTCGTCCGGCAGGTCGTAGCGGACGGTGCCGGCCTCGCAGAGCAGCGCCGGCGCGAGGCCCAGCTCCTCGGCGGTGCGCCGGGCGGCGGCCACGAACGGCGGCTCGTCCGGGTACGGGTGCCCGCAGCAGGTGTTCGACCAGACGCCGGGGGAGTGGTACTTGCCGAGTGCCCGGCGCTGCAGCAGCATCCGGCCCTGGCGGTCGAACAGGAAGACCGAGAAGGCCCGGTGCAGCCGGCCCGGCTGCTGGTGGGCCCAGAGCTTCTCGCCGGTGCCGATGGTGACGCCCTCGTCGTCGACCAGTTCCAGCAGGATCCCGGTGCTCGCGGGGGCGGTGGCCCGGGGGTCGACCGTCACGTCTGTCTCCACGTCCAGGCCGCTGTCGATCTCGGCGGCGAAGTGGGTCGGGTCGGTCGGCGGACTCTGGGGCATGGGGCCTCTTTCGGAAGGGGGGAGCGGGAGCAACGGGAGCGTCGAGCGCGTCGTGGGCACCCGTCGGGGGGCTCGGGACGCGGCGCGGGCACCGGCGCCGTCGTCGGGCTCCAGTCTGCCGTATGGGTGGCGGTCCGGACGGGTCCCACGCACAACCGGGCGGATCATGACGCGGGGCGGTCCGGATCCGTACCGGAAACGGTCCGGGACGCCCCGGAAGGGTCATTCGTCCCGAAGGCCAGTTCGGTATCCGTTCCCATCCTGTTCGATCACCGCACCTCCACCGTGTCGTCACCCCGGCGCCTCCGGCCGCGTTCGGGTGCGTCGCCCGGGTCGCCTACCATCGCTTACGACACGCTGCCCGGATCTGTGCCGGTCCGGCGCGCCGCCGCCGGGCCCGGCCGTACGCCGGGCCGACCGGCGACAGCGCCGCCGGGCCCGTCGGCACATCCCCGCGCGGACCGCACGACGCACCACGGATCAGGAGACCCCGCATGATCGGCCTCGTTCTGGCAGCCGGCGCCGGCCGCCGGCTGCGCCCGTACACCGACACCCTGCCCAAGGCGCTGGTGCCGGTCGACGGGGAGCGGACCGTCCTGGACCTCACCCTGGGCAACTTCGCCGAGGTCGGACTGCGCGACGCGGCGATCGTCGTCGGCTACCGCAAGGAGGCGGTGTACGACCGCAAGGACGCCCTGGAGAGCAAGTACGGGGTCAAGCTCCACCTGGTCGAGAACGACAGGGCCGAGGAGTGGAACAACGCCTACTCGCTCTGGTGCGCCCGCGAGCTGTTCGCCGAGGGCCTGCTGCTGGCTAACGGCGACACCGTCCACCCGGCCTCCGTCCAGCGCACCATGCTGGAGGGCAACCAGCGCCTCGTCGAGGAGGGCCGGGCCCCCGGCATCCTGCTCGCCCTCGACACGGTGAAGAAGCTCGCCGACGAGGAGATGAAGGTCGTCGTCGACCCGGCCGCGGGCATGCGCCGCATCACCAAGCTGATGGACCCGGCCGAGGCGACCGGCGAGTACATCGGCGTCACGGTGATCAACCCGGCCGCCGCCGCCGACCTGACCGACGCGCTGCGCGCCACCTACGAGCGCGACCCCCAGCTGTACTACGAGGACGGCTACCAGGAGATGGTCGACCGGGGCCTGCGGATCGACGTCCAGCCGATCGGCGAGGTCTCCTGGGTCGAGGTCGACAACCACGACGACCTGGCGAAGGCCCGGGAGATCGCGTGCCAGTACTGACCCGACTGGTCCCGTCGCCGCTGTTCGCGGAGATCCGCCCGGGCGCGCTGGACGCGCTCGGCGGCATCCTCGCGGACCAGAGGCTGTCGGCCTCGGGCCGGATCGCGGTGGCGATCAGCAACGGCTCCGGCGCCGCGATGCGCGCGCGCCTGGAGCCGGCCCTGCCCGGCGCCGACTGGTACAACGTGGACGACGGCAGCCTTGACAGCGCGGTGCGCTTCGCCGAGGAGATGCGCGGCAAGCACTACGACGCGGTCGTCGGCCTCGGCGGCGGCAAGATCATCGACGCCGCCAAGTACGCCGCCGCCCGGGTCGGCCTTCCGGTGGTCGCGGTGGCCACCAACCTCGCCCACGACGGCATCTGCTCCCCGGTCTCCACCCTCGACAACGACGCCGGCCGGGGCTCCTACGGGGTCCCCGGCCCGATCGGCATCATCGTCGACCTGGACGTGATCCGGCAGGCCCCGCAGCGCTTCGTGGCGGCCGGGATCGGGGACGTCGTCTCCAACATCTCGGCCTGCGCGGACTGGGAGTTGTCGCACACCGTCACCGGCGAACCGGTGGACGGGCTGGCCGTCGCGATGGCCCGCTCGGCCGGTGAGAACCTGCTCCGGCACCCAGGGAACATTCAGGACCAGGACCTCCTGACGGCCCTCGCGGAAGCCCTGGTACTGTCCGGCATCGCGATGAACATCGCGGGCAGCACCCGGCCCTCGTCGGGCGCCTGCCACGAGATCTCGCATGCCCTGGACGTGCTGTACCCCAAGCGTTCCGCCCAGCACGGCGAACAGGTCGGCCTCGGCGCGGCGTTCGCCAGCTTCCTGCGGGGCGAGCGCGAGCTGACCGGTCTGATCGTGGAGCGCCTGGCGAGCCACGGGCTGCCGGTGACCGCGGCTCAGATGGGTTTCACCGAAGCGGAGTTCACCGAGGCGGTGCACTACGCTCCGAACACCCGCCCGGGCCGCTACACCATCCTGGAACACCTCGACCTCTCCCCTTCCGCAATCAGGGACGCGTACGCCGACTATGTCCAAGCCGTCAACAGCTGACCCCTCCACCGCGGGCGCCGAGCGGCCCCCGGTGGACCTGACCCGCCGGCCCTCGATCGAGGAACTGCGGGCGGTGATCCACCCGGAGGGCATGCTCCAGCGCCGCAGCGCCGAGCACTGGGCCGGGCGCCTCTACATGCGGAAGATCTCCTTGCGGATCACCCGCGTGCTGTCCACCATGACGGCGATCACGCCCAACGGCCTGACCTACCTGATGATGCTCACCGGCATCCTGGCCGGTGCCGCCCTGGTCGTACCGGGCATCACCGGCGCCGTCCTGGGCGCGCTGCTGATCCAGGTCTACCTGCTGCTGGACTGCGTGGACGGCGAGGTGGCCCGCTGGCGCCGGCAGACCTCGCTCACCGGCGTCTACCTGGACCGGGTCGGGCACTACATGTCCGAGGCGGCCCTGCTGACCGGCCTCGGCCTGCGCGCCACCGACCTGCTGCACCGCGAGGGCGGCGGCTCGCACTGGGAGTGGGCGTTCCTGGGCACGCTGGCCGCGCTCGGCGCGATCCTGATCAAGTCCGAGACGGACCTGGTGGACGTGGCCCGCGCCCGCAGCGGCCTGACGGCCGTCGAGGACAGCGCCTCGGTGCCGCGGTCCGCCTCGGTGGCCAAGGCCCGCCGGGCCGCCTCGCTGCTCAAGTTCCACCGCCTGGTCGGCGCAGTCGAGGCCTCGCTGTTCATCCTGGCGGCCGGGATCGCCGACGCGGTCCACGGCGGACTGTTCTTCACCCGGATCGCGGTCGTGGTGCTGGCGGCCATCGCCATGCTGCAGACCGTGCTGCACCTGCTGAGCATCGTCCTTTCGAGCAGGCTCCGATGACCACTTCCACGTCCTCCACCACCGCGGAGAACTTCCGCCTCGGCGTCGTCATCATCACCATGGGCAACCGGCCCGCCGAGCTCAACGCCCTGATCGACTCCGTCCGCGCCCAGGAGGGCCCGGAGGTCGAGTTCGCCGTGGTCGGCCAGGGCGCGAAGCTGCCGTCGCTGCCGGCCGGAGTGCGCAGCGTCGAGCTGCCGGAGAACCTGGGCATCCCGGGCGGGCGCAACGTCGGCATCGAGCTGTTCGGGCCGGACGGCCGGGAGGTGGACGCCGTCCTCTTCCTGGACGACGACGGCCTGCTGCCGCGCACCGACTCCGCCCGCCTGCTGCGCGAGGCCTTCACCGCCGACCCGGAGCTGGGCATCGTCTCCTTCCGGATCGAGGACCCGGACACCGGCGTCACCCAGCGCCGGCACGTCCCCCGGCTGCGCGCCAGCGACCCGATGCGCTCCTCCCGGGTGACCACCTTCCTGGGCGGCGCGAGCGCCGTGCGCTGCAAGGTGTTCGAGCAGGCCGGGCAGCTGCCGGCCGAGTTCTTCTACGCCCACGAGGAGACCGACCTCGCGTGGCGCGCCCTGGACGCGGGCTGGGCCATCGACTACCGGGCGGACGTGGTGCTGCACCACCCCGCCACCTCGCCGGCCCGGCACGCCGCCTACTTCCACAACGTGGCCCGTAACAGGGTCTGGCTCGCGAGGCGGAACCTTCCGGCCCCGTTGGTGCCTCTCTATCTGGGAACCTGGTTTCTGCTGACCCTGGCCCGACGTCCCTCCGCGGAGGGGCTGAAGGCCTGGCTGAGCGGTTTCCGGGCGGGCTTCCGCGAACCCTGCGGTCCGCGGAAGCCCATGCGATGGCGTACCGTCTGGCGACTGACCAGGATGGGACGTCCTCCGATCATCTGATTGGATCAGAGGATCGATCGCCGTGGCCGGTGACCACACACCGGCCGGAACCCCCCCCGTGACCCCAGGATCCCCATCGGCGCAAGGCCGGCGGACCCCCGCCGACCGGCCGCTCCGACCGATCCCGCGCGAAGGACGAATGTGTCGACAGTGAGTGAACCCGTCAGCCTCTCAGCCCCGAGGGGGGCGGACGCGGGCCTGACCCCGAAGCAGCTTGCGGACAAGTACGGTCTGTCGGTGAGCGGTGCCCGCCCCGGTCTGTTCGCCTACACCAAGCAGCTCTGGGCCAGGCGCCACTTCATCTGGGCCTTCGCCACCGCCCGCCTGGTGGCCCAGTACACCGACGCCAAGCTCGGGCAGCTCTGGCAGGTCGTGACCCCGCTGCTCAACTGCGGCGTGTTCTACCTGGTCTTCGGCGTGATCCTGAAGAGCAAGGACAACTTCCCGCCGAACACCTACATCGCCTGGCTCTGCATCGGCGTCTTCGTCTTCCAGTTCACCCAGAACGCGGTGCAGTCCGGCACCCGGGCGATCTCCGACAACCTCGGCCTGATCCGCGCGCTGCACTTCCCGCGCGCCAGCCTGCCGATCGCCTTCACCGTGATCCAGCTCCAGCAGCTGCTGATCTCGATGGTGGTGCTGGTCATCACCGTGCTGGCCGCCGGCATCACCCCCGGCAAGACCTGGCTGCTGATCGTCCCGGCGCTGTTCCTCCAGACCCTGTTCAACATCGGCGTCTCGCTGATCTTCGCCCGGATCGGTTCCAAGACCAGCGACATCTCCCAGCTGATCCCGTTCGTGATGCGGGCCTGGATGTTCCTGTCCGGCGTGATGTTCAGCATCCAGGACAAGGTCTCGACCTGGCCGCACTACCTCCAGACGATCATGGCCGTCAACCCGGCCTCGGTCTACATGGACCTGCTCCGGCACGCCTTCGCGCCGGTGATCTACAACAAGCACCTGCCCGCGCACCAGTCGCTGCCGCCGCACCAGTGGACCTACGGCATCGCCTGGGCGGTCGGGATCTTCGTCATCGGATACGTCTTCTTCTGGAAGGCCGAGGAGGAGTACGGCCGTGGCTGACACCGACCTGAGCAAGCGCGACGCCGTGGCCGACACCAAGATCGCCCGCGAGCCCACCGTCGTCGTCGACGACGTGCACATCGTCTACCGGGTGCACGGCGCCGGTTCCGGCAAGGGCAGCGCCACCTCGGCGCTGAGCCGCATCATCAGCCGCAAGCGCTCCTCCGGCGTGCGCGAGGTGCACGCGGTCAAGGGCATCAGCTTCACCGCCTACAAGGGCGAGGCGGTCGGTCTGATCGGCTCCAACGGCTCCGGCAAGTCGACCATGCTGGCCGCCATCGCGGGCCTGCTGCCGACCGAGAAGGGCGGCATCTACACCAACGGCCAGCCCTCGCTGCTGGGCGTCAACGCGGCCCTGATGAACGAGCTGAGCGGCGAGCGCAACGTCGTCCTGGGCTGCCTGGCGATGGGGATGTCGCCGGCCGACGTGCGGGCGCGCTACCAGGACATCGTCGAGTTCTCCGGGATCAACGACAAGGGGGACTTCATCTCCCTGCCGATGCGCACCTACTCCTCCGGCATGGGCGCCCGGCTGCGCTTCTCCATCGCCGCCGCCAAGACCCACGACGTGCTGCTGATCGACGAGGCCCTGGCCACCGGTGACCAGGCCTTCCAGCAGCGCAGCAAGAAGCGCATCGACGAGCTGCGCGGCTCCGCCGGTACGGTCTTCCTGGTCAGCCACGACAACAACTCGATCCGCGAGGTCTGCGAGCGGACCATCTGGATCGAGGCCGGCGAGCTGGTCATGGACGGCCCGACCGACGAGGTCGTCGGCCGCTACGAGCGCGGCGAGCGCCCGTAACGCCCAGCCGTCGCAGCGCCTGGCACCGCAGGGCCCCGGCACTCCAGGGCCGGCTCCGGGAACACCCCGGAGCCGGCCCTTCGGCGTGCGCCGCTACCCCGGGTGGCCCGCCGCCGCGGGGGTGAGCGCCACCGTGCGCCGGGCGGGGCGCTCTTCTCGGGCGCGGCGCGTGGTGTCAGGCTGGGGGCGCGGGGGCGGTGTGCCGTACGTGACGCCCGCGCTCGGACGCGTGTCCGAGTCGGACCGGTGGTACCGAGCGGTGTAGAACGGGGGAGTGACTGCAGTGTCGGCTTCGGCCCAGCCCAGAGATACGCCGGTGAACCCTTCCGCGGGACAGACCCTGGAGAAGGCGGGCGCGGAGAACTTCCCGGTCGCCCCCTTCTTCCTGCCCGCGGCCTGGCGCGACGACCTGATGGCGGTCTACGGCTTCGCCCGGCTGGTCGACGACTCCGGCGACGGCGACCTGGCCGATCCGGCCGCCACCGCGGGCCTGCTGGGGATCGAGCAGCGGCCCCCCGCCACTCCTTCGGCCCAGTCCGGCCCGCCGGGCCCGGCGGAGGTCTCCTTCCGGCTCGCCCTGCTCGACGGACTGGAGCGCGACCTCGACCGGGTGTTCGAGACCGCGCTGCGCTCCGCCGGCGCCGAGCAGCCCCGGCACCCGCTGCTGGGCGCCCTCGTCCCGCTGGTCGACCGGCACGGCCTGACGCCCGAGCCGTTCCGCCGTCTGATCGAGGCCAACCGGGTGGACCAGACCACCGCCCGCTACGCCACCTACGACGACCTGGTCGGCTACTGCACGCTCTCCGCCGACCCGGTCGGCCGCCTGGTGCTGTCCATCGCCGGCGTCTCCACCCCCGAGCGGATCGCCCTCTCGGACGCCATCTGCACCGCCCTCCAGCTGGTCGAACACCTCCAGGACGTGGCCGAGGACCTCTCCCGCGGCCGGATCTACCTCCCCGCCGAGGACCTGGAGCGCTTCGGCGTCACCGAGGAGGAGCTCGCCGAACCCACCGCGACCGGTGCGGTCCGGGAACTGATCGCCTTCGAGGCCGAACGGGCCCGCACCCTGCTCGACCGCGGCGCACCATTGGTAGGTACGGTTCGGGGAAGGCTTCGACTGCTCCTGGCGGGATTCACCGCAGGCGGCTACGCGGCCCTGGCGGCCGTCGAGGACGCCGGGTACGACGTGCTCGCCCGGCAGGCGAAGCCGGACAAGCGCCGCCTCGCAGCGAAGGCGGCGGCCATCTTCGCGAAGGGAAGGTGAACGCCCGAGTGGCGGCATCACCACTGGCGTCGGCCCCGGTCATGGCGGCGTACCGGTACTGCGAGGCAGTCACCGGACTGCAGGCACGCAACTTCAGCTACGGCATCCGCCTGCTGCCCGAGCCCAAGCGACTGGCCATGTCGGCCCTGTACGCGCTGGCCCGCCGGGTGGACGACATCGGCGACGGCGACCTCCCGGCCGACCGCAAGGCCGAGGCCCTGGTGCGCACCCGGGAGCTGGTGGACGAAGTCCGCTCCGGGGCGGTCGCCGAGGACGACACCGACCCGATCAAGGTCGCCCTGGCCGACGCGGCCCGGCGCTTCCCGATCCCGCTCGGCGGCTTCGACGAGCTGATCGACGGCGTGGAGATGGACCTCAAGGGCGCCGAGTACCAGACCTACGAGGAGCTCAAGGTCTACTGCCGCTGCGTGGCCGGTGCCATCGGCCGGCTCTCGCTGGGCGTCTACGGCTGCGAGGACCCGGAGCGCGGGGCGCAGTACGCGGACACCCTGGGCCTGGCCCTGCAGCTCACCAACATCCTGCGCGACCTGCGCGAGGACGCCCTGACCGGCCGCACCTACCTGCCCACCGAGGACCTGGCCAGGTTCGGCTGCGAGCAGGGCTTCGCGCTGCCCAAGCCGCCGGTCGGCGCGGACTTCACCGGGCTGGTGGCCTTCGAGGCCGCCCGCGCCCAGGCCGCCTTCGAGGAGGGCCTGCGGCTGCTGCCCCTGCTCGACCGCCGCAGCCGCGCCTGCACCGCCGCGATGGCCGGGATCTACCACCGGCTGCTCGGCCGGATCGCCGCCGACCCGGAGTCGGTGCTGCGCGGCCGGGTGTCGCTCCCGGGCTGGGAGAAGGCGTACGTGGCGCTTTCCGGGCTCGCCGGGGGGCGTTCTTGATTCTCGCCACGGTTCTGTCACGCTGTGTCAGCGGGGAATCACATCAGGGTGGCGCCGTGTCGACCGCGGCGCCGGCCGTGAGCGCGCCGGCGGCAGCGACCGTCGCCGGGCGGTCCGGCGACTGCGAGGGGGAGGGCCGATGACCGGGCGAGCCGATGCCGCGCGCCCGGCCGCCGTCGTGGTCGGCGGCGGCCTGGCCGGGATCACCACCGCCCTGCGGCTGGCCGAGGCCGGCCACCGGGTCACCCTCGCCGAGGGGCGCCCCCGGCTCGGCGGCCTGGCCTTCTCCTTCCAGCGCGGCGACCTGACCGTCGACAACGGCCAGCACGTCTTCCTGCGCTGCTGCACCGCCTACCGCGGGCTGCTGGAGCGCCTGGGCGCCACCCGGATGACCCACCTCCAGGACCGGCTGGACGTCCCGGTGCTCTCCGTCACCGGCCCCGCCGGGGCCCAGGTGCGCACCCTCGGCCGCCTGCGGCGGGCCGGCCTGCCCGTCCCGCTGCACCTGGCCGGCAGCCTCGCCCGCTACCCGCACCTGTCCCCGGCCGACCGCGCCCGGGTGGTCCGCGGCGCGCTCGCCCTCAAGGGCCTGGACCTCGCCGACCCGGCGCTGGACGGGCTCTCCTTCGGCGAGTGGCTGCGCCGCAACGGGCAGAACGCCGCCACCACGGCCGCGCTCTGGGACCTGGTCGGCGTCGCCACCCTGAACGCCCGGGCCGACCAGGTGTCCCTGGCGCTCGCCGCGATGGTCTTCAAGACCGGGCTGCTCTCCGACCCGGGGGCCTCCGACATCGGCATCGCCGCCGTCCCGCTCGGCGCGATCCACCACGACCGGGCGCTCGCCGAGCTGGAACGCGCCGGCGTGCGGGTGCTGCTGCGCGCCCGGGTCGCGGAGCTCAAGCCGGCCGCGCCCCAGCACGCCGTCCGGCTGGAGGGCGGCCAGTCGGGCACCGGCGAGCTGCTCACCGCCGACACCGTGGTGCTGGCCGGCGCCCAGGACACCGCGGCCGCCCTGCTGCCGCCGGGCGCCGTCCCCCACCGGCTGGAGGACTTCGGCACCACGCCGATCCTCAACGTGCACGTGGTCTACGACCGCAAGGTGCTGCGCCGGCCGTTCTTCGCCGCGCTCGGCAGCCCGGTCCAGTGGGTCTTCGACCGCACCACCCACTCCGGGCTGGCCGGTACCCCGATCGGCCGCGCCCACCCCGGCGCCCAGTACCTGGCGCTGTCCCAGTCCGCCGTCCAGGACGAGATCGACCTGCCGGTCGCCGAGCTGCGCGAGCGCTACCTGCCCGAGCTGGCCCGGCTGCTGCCGGCCGCCGCCGGCGCCGAGGTGCTGGACTTCTTCGTCACCCGGGAGCGCACCGCGACCTTCGACGGGGCGCCCGGCAGCGCCGCGCTGCGGCCCGGGGCCACGACCGGCGTCCCCGGCCTGCTGCTGGCCGGCGCGTGGACCGCCACCGGCTGGCCCGCGACCATGGAGGGCGCGGTGCGCAGCGGCCACGCCGCCGCCGACGCCGCGCTGGCCGCGGCCGGTGCCAGGGTGCCGGTGGACCGGGGTGACGGGCGGTGGCCCAGGTGACGGCGGGGCCCGCGGCCGGAGAGCCCGCCAGAGCCGACGGGCGTACCGTCGGCCCCATCGGCCGTACCGACACCGAGCGCCGCGGCACCACCCGCTTCGGCGCCGCCCGCTTCGACACCAGCCGCACCGACAGCACCCGGCCGCCCCGTGCGGTCCGGCACCACGAGGGAGAGGGAACGCACGTGGAGTCACGCACCGGCATCGCCGTCGGAGGCACGGCGCACGCCGAACCGGTCTCGGTGCCGGAGCTGCTGGCCCGCAGCCGGACGCTCTGCGCCCCGCCGCTACGGGCCACCGTCGCCCGTCTGGCCGCACCGATGGACACCGTCGCCGCGTACCACTTCGGCTGGATCGACCGGGACGGCACCCCGGTGGAGGGCGACGGCGGCAAGGCCGTGCGCCCCGCGCTGGCCCTGCTGTCCGCCCAGGCGGCCGGTGCGGCGCCCGAGGTCGGGGTGCCCGGCGGGGTCGCCGTTGAACTGGTGCACAACTTCTCCCTGCTCCATGATGATCTGATGGACGGTGACGAGACCCGACGGCACCGGGCCACCGCCTGGACGGTCTTCGGCCCGGCCCAGGCGATCCTGGTCGGCGACGCCCTGGCGACGCTCGGCACGGAGGTGCTGCTCGACGCCGGGGTGACCGGCGGCGCGAGCCCCACCGACGCCGCGCGCGCCGTCCGGCTGCTCACCACCGCGACCCGCAGACTGATCGACGGCCAGGCCATGGACGTCGCCTTCGAACAGCGCGACAGCGTCACCGTCGCCGAGTGCCTGGAGATGGAGGGCGGCAAGACGGCGGCCCTGCTGGCCGCCGCCTCGGCGATCGGCGCCGTCCTGGCCGGGGCCGACGACAAGGTCTCGGACGCCCTCCAGCGCTACGGCCACCACCTGGGCCTGGCCTTCCAGGCGGTGGACGACCTGCTCGGCATCTGGGGCGCGACCGAGGTCACCGGCAAGCCGCACTGGGGCGACCTGCGCCAGCGCAAGAAGTCCCTGCCGGTCGCCGCGGCGCTCGCCGAGGGCGGCGCCGCCTCGCGCCGGCTGGCCGAGCAGCTCGCGGACCCGAAGGGCCGGGGCGAGGAGGGCGAGCCCGAGCTCGCCGCCCGGGCCGCGCTGATCGAGGAGGCCGGCGGCCGGGCCTGGACCCAGGAGGAGGCCCGCCGCCAGCACACGACTGCCCTCGCCGCCCTGGACGAGGTGCCCATGTCCGACGAGGTGCGCGAGCACTTCGTCGCACTCGCCGAATTCGTGGTGGTACGAGAGAGGTGACGTTACGTTGACAGCAACCGCGGACGGCCGGCTCGACCCTGAGTACGATTCCGAGCCGGTCGCGGTGGGCGACCGCCCCCCGACCCTGCTGGGTGCGGGGCGGTGGCAGCCCGAGGACACCGACCGGCCCCGGCCGGCCGGTGAGGCGGACCGGCAGCCCGGCGAGGGGGCGGGGGGGGCGCCGCGCGCGCGCGCCCCCCCCCCCCCCCCCCCACCCCGCCCCCGGGCGCGGGGGGGGCGGTGGCGGGTCTC
>NZ_JBHYGR010000009.1:69260-98818 GCF_042738155.1 Kitasatospora sp. NPDC059088
CCAGCCCGGGCCCCCCGCCGGCCCCGGGCGGGGGGGTCGGCGTCGCGGGACGCCGGGCCGCGCGGGCGCGGCCCCGCGGCCCGCCACCACCCACCTGCTCTCGCTGCAGTCCTCCGAGGGCTGGTGGAAGGGCGACCTGGAGACCAACGTCACCATGGACGCCGAGGACTTACTGCTCCGCCAGTTCCTGGGCATCAGGACGGAGGAGCAGACCCGGGCCACCGCCGAGTGGATCCGCTCCCAGCAGCGGGAGGACGGCACCTGGGCCACCTTCCACGGCGGACCGCCCGAACTCTCCACCACCGTCGAGGCCTACGTCGCCCTCAAGCTCGCCGGCGACGACCCGGACGCCCCGCACATGCTGGCCGCCGCGCGCTACGTCCGCTCCGCCGGGGGCATCGCGGCCGCCCGGGTGTTCACCCGGATCTGGCTCGCGCTCTTCGGCTGGTGGTCCTGGGACCGCCTGCCCGAGATGCCACCCGAGATCATCTTCCTGCCCAAGTGGCTGCCGCTGAACATCTACGCCTTCGGCTGCTGGGCCCGGCAGACCATCGTCCCGCTGACCGTGGTCTCCTCGCACCGCCCGGTCCGTCCGGCCCCCTTCGCGATCACCGAGCTGCACACCGACCCGGACCACCCGTACCCCGACCGGCCGCTCGCCCCCGCCACCAGCTGGGACGGCCTGTTCGAGCGCCTCGACAAGCTGCTGCACGCCTACCACCGCCGGGCCTTCCGGCCGCTGCGCCGGCTCGCCGTCGCCCAGGCCTGCCGCTGGATCGTCGAACGGCAGGAGGCCGACGGCTGCTGGGGCGGCATCCAGCCGCCCGCCGTCTACTCGCTGATCGCGCTGCACCTGGAGGGCTACGAGCTGGAGCACCCGGTGATGAAGGCCGGGCTCTCCTCCTTCGACCGCTTCACCGTGCACACCGAGGACGGCATGCGCTGGATGGAGGCCTGCCAGTCCCCGGTCTGGGACACCTGCCTGGCCACCATCGCGCTGGTCGACGCCGGCGTCCCGGCCGACCACCCGGCCCTGGTCAGCGCCGTCGACTGGATGCTCGGCGAGGAGATCCGCAAGCGCGGCGACTGGTCCGTCCAGCGGCCCGCCCTGCCGGCCGGCGGCTGGGCCTTCGAGTTCGAGAACGAGACCTACCCCGACATCGACGACACCGCCGAGGTGGTGCTGGCGCTGCGCCGGGTCGCCCACCCCGACCAGGCCAAGGTCGACGCGGCAGTGGACCGGGGCGTGCTGTGGAACCTCGGCATGCAGTCCAAGAACGGCGCCTGGGGCGCCTTCGACGTCGACAACACCAGCCTGCTGCCGAACAAGCTGCCGTTCTGCGACTTCGGCGAGGTGGTCGACCCGCCGTCCGCGGACGTCACCGCCCACGTGGTGGAGATGCTCGCCGAGACCGGCCGGGCCCGGGACCCGCGCACCCGCCGCGGCATCGAGTGGCTGCTGCGCGACCAGGAGGCGGACGGCTCCTGGTTCGGCCGCTGGGGCACCAACTACATCTACGGCACCGGCTCGGTGCTGCCCGCCCTGGTCGCGGCCGGCGTCCCGGACGAGCACCCGGCGATCCGCCGGGCGGTGCGCTGGCTGGAGGACCGGCAGAACACCGACGGCGGCTGGGGCGAGGACATGCGCTCCTACGACGACCCGGCGCGCTGGGCCGGGCGCGGCGACTCCACCGCCTCGCAGACCGCGTGGGCGCTGATGGCGCTGCTCGCGGCGGGCGAGGGCCCGGAGGGCCGCTCCAACCCGGCGGTGGAGCGCGGGGTCGAGTGGCTGGTGCGCACCCAGCTGCCCGAGGGCACCTGGGACGAGCCGCAGTTCACCGGGACCGGCTTCCCGTGGGACTTCTCCATCAACTACCACCTGTACCGGCTGGTCTTCCCGGTCACCGCGCTCGGCCGCTACCTCAACGGCGGCCCCGGGATGGTGCGGCCGGGCGGCACGCCGTCGATCGGGGCGAACCGGTGACCACCGTCCCGCTGCTGGTGCTCTGCGCGCTGGGCCCCGAGGTGTGGGCCCTGCGCGGCGGCGACTGGCGCGGCTCGGCCGGCGGACCCCCGGTGCTGGTGCGCACCGGGGTCGGCCGACGGCGCGCCGGGACGGCCGTACGGCGCCTGCTCGGCTCCGCCCCGGGCGGCTACGGCGCGGTCGTGGTGGCCGGATTCGGCGCCGCGGTCGGGCCGGGAGTGGCGCCGGGCGAGGTGGTGGCCGCGGACGGCGTGCGCGACGCCGAGGGCCACCTCTACCCGGTCGACTCCGGGCCGGAGCTGGCCCGGGCGCTCAAGGAACACGGCCTGACCGCGCACACCGGGGTGCACCACACCGCCGACCACGTGGTGCGCGGTATCGAGCGGCGCGCCCTGCACCTCCAGGGGGCGCTGGCCGTCGACATGGAGGCCGCCGCCGTGCTGGCCGCACTGCGGGAGGTGCGCCCGGCGCTGCCGGTGGCCGTGCTGCGGGTGGTGGTGGACACCCCCGAGCACGAGCTGCTGCGGCCGGGCACGCTCCCGGCCGGGGTGCGCGCCTGGCGGACCCTGCGGGCGGCGGTACCCGCCCTGGTCGACTGGTACCGGCAGGAGCTCGACACCCGCTCCGCAGTCCTGAACCACCCCACATCCTCGACGCTCCCCCAGGAGGCGAGCTAGCCATGGCCATGCCGTTGCGCCAGACCGTGCGGGTCGGCACCTACCTGATGCAGCAGAAGCTGCTCAAGCGACGGGACAAGTTCCCGCTGATCGTCGAGCTCGAACCGCTGTTCGCCTGCAACCTCGCCTGCGAGGGCTGCGGCAAGATCCAGCACCCGGCGGGTGTGCTCAAGCAGCGGATGCCGGTCGCCCAGGCGGTCGGAGCGGTCCTGGAGTCGGGTGCCCCGATGGTCTCGATCGCCGGCGGTGAGCCGCTGATGCACCCGCAGATCGACGAGATCGTCCGACAGCTGGTGGAGCGCCGCAAGTACGTCTTCCTCTGCACCAACGCGCTGCTGATGCGCAAGAAGATGGACAAGTTCAAGCCCTCGCCGTACTTCACCTTCGCCGTGCACATCGACGGCCTGCGCGAGCGGCACGACGAGTCGGTGGCCAAGGAGGGCACCTTCGACGAGGCGGTGGCGGCGATCAAGGAGGCCAAGCGGCGCGGCTTCCGGGTCACCACCAACAGCACCTTCTTCAACACCGACACCCCGCAGACCGTCATCGACGTCCTGGACTTCCTGAACGACGAGCTCAAGGTCGACGAGATGATGATCTCCCCGGCCTACGCCTACGAGAAGGCCCCCGACCAGGAGCACTTCCTCGGCGTCGAGCAGACCCGGGAGCTCTTCCGAAAGGCCTTCGCCGGGGGCAACCGGAAGCGGTGGCGCCTCAACCACAGCCCGCTCTTCCTGGACTTCCTGGAGGGCAAGGCCGACTTCGAGTGCACCCCCTGGGGCATCCCCAACTACTCGCTGTTCGGCTGGCAGCGGCCCTGCTACCTGATGGCCGACGGCTACGTGCCCACCTACCGCGAGCTGGTCGAGAAGACCGACTGGAGCAAGTACGGGCGCGGCAAGGACCCGCGCTGCGAGAACTGCATGGCCCACTGCGGCTACGAGCCGACCGCCGTCCTGGCCACCATGGGCTCGCTCCAGCAGTCGCTGCGCGCCATCACCGAGACCGTCAGCTCCAACCGGGGGCGCTGAGCCCGGGCCGGGCCGCCCGGTACCGCAGCCGTCCCGCGTCCTGAGCTCCCGTCCGGCCCGGGCCGTCGTGCCCGGGCCGGCCCCGCCCCGGTGGGCGGAGGCACCACCGCACCGCTCCGAGTCGTGAGGTGTACCCATGTCACTGCTCTCCCGCGTCACGTCCCCGGCCGAGCTGCGCAAGCTCCCGGCCGCCGAACTGCCGCTGCTCGCCGACGAGATCCGCGACTTCCTGATCGACGCCGTCACCCGCACCGGCGGCCACCTCGGGCCCAACCTCGGCGTGGTGGAGCTGACCATCGCGCTGCACCGGGTCTTCGACTCGCCGTACGACCGGATCGTCTTCGACACCGGCCACCAGAGCTACGTCCACAAGCTGCTCACCGGCCGCCAGGACTTCTCCAGGCTGCGGATGAAGGGCGGCCTGTCCGGCTACCCCTCCCGGGCCGAGTCCGAGCACGACCTGGTGGAGAACTCGCACGCCTCCACCGCGCTCTCCTACGCCGACGGGCTCGCCAAGGCCAGCCAGCTGCTCGGCCAGTACGACCGGCACACCGTCGCGGTGATCGGCGACGGCGCGCTCACCGGCGGACTCGCCTGGGAGGCGCTGAACAACATCGCCGAGGCCCGCGACCGGCCGCTGGTCATTGTCGTCAACGACAACGAGCGCTCCTACGCCAGGACCGTCGGCGGACTGGCCCACCACCTGGCCACCCTGCGCACCACCCAGGGCTACGAGCGCTTCCTCGCGCTCGGCAAGGAGGCGCTGCAGCGCACCCCGCTGGTCGGCCAGCCGATCTTCGACGCGCTGCACGGCGCCAAGAAGGGCTTCAAGGACGCCTTCGCCCCGCAGGGCATGTTCGAGGACCTCGGGCTCAAGTACCTGGGCCCGATCGACGGCCACGACCTGGGCGCGGTCGAGCAGGCGCTGCGGCAGGCCCGGAACTTCGGCGGCCCGGTGATCGTGCACTGCCTGACCGTCAAGGGGCGCGGCTACCGGCCCGCCGAACAGGACGAGGCGGACCGCTTCCACGCCGTCAACCCGATCGACCCGTACACCTGCCTGCCGATCTCGCCCAGCGCCGGGGTCTCCTGGACCTCGGTGTTCGGGGAGGAGCTGCTCGCGCTCGGCGCCGAGCGGCCCGACCTGGTGGCGATCACCGCGGCGATGCTCCAGCCGGTCGGGCTGGCGCCGTTCGCCAAGGCGTACCCGGACCGGACCTTCGACGTCGGGATCGCCGAGCAGCACGCCGTCACCAGCGCGGCGGGCCTGGCCACCGGCGGGCTGCACCCGGTGGTGGCGGTCTACGCGACCTTCCTGAACCGGGCCTTCGACCAGGTCCTGATGGACGTCGCGCTGCACCGGCTGGGCGTCACCTTCGTGCTCGACCGCTCCGGGGTCACCGGTTCGGACGGCGCCTCGCACAACGGCATGTGGGACCTGTCCGTGCTCCAGGTCGTCCCCGGGCTGCGGCTCGCCGCGCCGCGCGACGCCGAGCAGCTGCGGGCCCAGCTGCGGGAGGCCGTCGAGGTCGAGGACGCGCCGACCGTGGTCCGCTTCCCCAAGGGCAACGTCGGGCCGGTCGTCGAGGCGGTCGAACGGATCGGCGGGACGGACGTGCTGCTGCGCACCGGACCGGCGCCGGAGATCCTGCTGGTGGCCGTCGGGGTCACCGCCTCCGCCTGCCTGGACGCCGCCCGGCTGCTGCTCGCCGAGGGCTTCACCGCGACCGTGGTCGACCCGCGCTGGGTCAAACCGGTCGATCCGGCCCTGGCCCGGCTCGCCGCCGCCCACCGGCTGGTGGTCACCGTCGAGGACGGCGGCCGCACCGGCGGCGTCGGTTCGGCCGTCGCCCAGGCGCTGCGCGACGCCGACGTGGACGTCCCGGTGCGGGTGCTCGGCCTGCCGCAGGAGTTCCTCGGCCACGCCGCCCGCGGCGAGATCCTGGAGGAGACCGGCCTGACCGGCACCGGGGTCGCGGCCCAGACCGCCGTCTTCGCCAAGAACCTGCTACCGACCCGAGGAGCGAACCCGCGCCATGCCGGCTGACCCCGACCGCCCCGCCTTCGACCTCGCCGCCCTCCTCGCCGAACGCGGCGGTGAGCGGTACGAGCTGCACAGCCGCCACCTCAACCCGCAGCTGCCGCGGATGCTCCGCACCATCGGCTTCGACAAGTACTACGAGCGGGCGCAGGGCCAGTACTTCTACGACGCCGAGGGCAACGAGTACCTCGACATGCTGGCCGGCTTCGGCATCTTCGCGCTCGGCCGGCACCACCCGGTGGTGCGGTCGGCGGTCCGGCAGGTGATGGACCTGGACCTGCCGGACCTGGTCCGCTTCGACTGCTCGCCGCTGCCCGGGCTGCTGGCCGAGCGGCTGCTCTCGTACGCGCCCGGACTGGACCGGGTGTTCTTCGGCAACAGCGGCACCGAGGCGGTGGAGACCGCGTTGAAGTTTGCCCGGTACGCCACCGGCCGCCGGCGCGTCCTCTACGCCGACCACGCCTTCCACGGGCTGACCACCGGCTCGCTGTCCGTCAACGGGGAGAGCGGCTTCCGCAAGGGCTTCGACCCGCTGCTGCCGGACACCGCCATCCCGCTCGGCGACATCGGGGCGCTGGCCAAGGAGTTGAAGCGCGGGGACGTCGCCGCGCTGATCGTCGAGCCGATCCAGGGCAAGGGCGTCCAGGCGCCGCCGCCCGGCTGGCTGCGGGCGGCCCAGGCGCTGCTGCACGAGCACAAGGCGCTGCTGATCTGCGACGAGGTGCAGACCGGGATCGGCCGCACCGGCGCGTTCTTCGCCTACCAGCACGAGGAGGGCGTGCTGCCGGACCTGGTGTGCGCGGCCAAGGCGCTCTCCGGCGGGTACGTGCCGGTCGGGGCCACGCTCGGCAAGAGCTGGATCTTCGAGAAGGTGTACTCCTCGATGGACCGGGTGCTGGTGCACTCGGCCAGCTTCGGGTCCAACGCCCAGGCGATGGCGGCCGGGTTGGCGACCCTGGAGGTGATGCGCGAGGAGAAGGTGGTGGAGAACGCCCGGCAGGTCGGCGACCGCTTCCGCGAGCGGCTGACGGCCCTGATCGACCGGTACGAGCTGCTCGCCGAGGTGCGCGGTCGCGGGCTGATGATCGGCATCGAGTTCGGCCGGCCCAGGTCGTTGAAGCTGCGCACCGGTTGGACGGCCCTCCAGGCCGCGCGCAAGGGGCTGTTCGCGCAGATGGTGGTCGTCCCGCTGCTGCAGCGGCACCGGATCCTGACCCAGGTGTCCGGGGACCACCTGGAAGTGATCAAGCTGATCCCGCCGCTGATCATCACCGACCGGGACGTGGACCGGTTCGTCGACGCGTTCACCGAGATCATGGACGAGGCCCACCGGGGCAACGGCCTGATGTGGGACTTCGGCCGGACGCTGGTGAAGCAGGCGGTCGGCAACCGGTAGGGCCCCTCTTCCCGCTCCCGCCCGCGGCTCGGAGCGGGAAGTCGGCCCGGCCGGCTTCCCACTCCGTGGGAGACACCGCGTCAGAGCTCGGTCCGGCGGCGCCGGACGACCACCACGAGATCGACGACGGCGAACAGGGTGAGCAACCCGAGGGCGACGGCGAAGCCGGTCAGGGTGCCCCGGCCGGGGGCGCCGTCCACCGGGGAGGAGGCCGCCCAGTACGCGAAGCCGGCCGTCCCCAGGGCGAACAGCGGGGTGAAGGTCAGCGACAGCAGGTAGCGGAGCTTGAGGTCGCTGCGGGCGGTGGCCGGCTCGGTGCCGCTGCGCCACCGCCGCGGCGTCGTGGCACGCATGCGCGTTCACCTCCGGGCCGCGCGGGTGGGGGCTACGATTCCAGCGTACGTCCGAGGGGGAGAGCCGGGGAGGCGCTGTGACGGGTGCGGACGCCGTGGGGGCGGGCACGACGGGGGAGGACGCCGAGGGCTACGCGGGGCTGCGGATCGAGCGGGCCCGGGAGCTGGCCCGGCGGCACGGCTGGGCCTCGGTCCGGGTGCTGGAACCGGGGCAGCTGATGACCATGGAGTACCGGGAGGGGCGGCTGAACCTCGCGGTGCGGGACGGTGTGGTGGAGCGCAGCTGGGAGGGGTAGCGCCCGCTCGCGGCGGCGGCGGCGGGGTTCAGCGTGCGAACCGGCGGTGCAGCCGTTGTTCGGCCACCGCGAGCAGCGGCTCCAGCAGGGGCAGGGAGAGCAGCACCAGCAGCCCGGCGGCCCAGCCGGCCAGCACGTCGGAGACCCAGTGGGTGCCCAGGTAGACGGTGGTCAGGCCGATCGAGCAGGCGGTGGCGGCGGCGATCAGCGCGCCGGTGCGCTGCCAGCGGACCGCGAGGTAGGCGAGCACGCCCCAGGTCACCACGGCGTTGGCGGTGTGGCCGGAGGGGAAGATGGTGCCGCCGGAGAACAGCTCGGGGGAGCCGACGTACTGGGCGTAGTGCGGTCCGAGCCGGCCGGTGAGGATCTTGACGGCGCCGACCGTGATGTTGAGGAGCAGCAGGGCGACGCCCATCACCAGCAGCGGGCGCAGCCGCCCGAGGCGGTGGGCGCGCCAGAGCAGCCAGGCGAACGCGGCGATGGCGCTGGGGCCGCGCTGCCCGGCGATCACCCAGGTGTCGAGCAGCGGCTCCAGGCTGGGCCACCGCTCGTACGGGCGGAGCAGGCGCACCGACCAGTCGAGGTCGACCAGGTCGGTGTTGAGCAGGACGCCGGCCAGGACGAGCAGGTAGGCGGCGAGGGTGGCGGCGAACAGGGCGGCCCGGCGGCGGCTCATCGGTGGCCAGCCGGGCTCGCCGCGGTCGGGGCGGGGGAGCTCCCGGCGGTCGGCGGTGCGGCGATCCGGCCCCTGTCGCGGAATGCGAGCGGCGGTACTTCTGGATTGCACGGGGTGACCATACCCATCTGGGCGAGGCCATTCCTGAGGGAATTGTCATTTTCCCGGGAAATCGACAATTGGGGCTGCCCCGGGCGACCCGGGGAGTGATTTCCGCTATTCCTGGATCGAATGCCCGTCTGGTCTTCGAATGATTCTGCAAAAGCCCCGGTAAAGAAAACGGAGTGGGCGGCCGGTTCGACCGGCTTCCCACTCCGTGGTAACCCTGTGTAGGTTCAGTGCTCAGTCGAGGGGGCCGCCCGCGACGTAGATCACCTGGCCGGAGACGAAGCCGGCGGCCTCGCCGGCGAGGAAGGAGATGGTGTTGGCGACGTCCTCGGGCTCTCCGACGCGCTGGACCGGGATCTGGGAGGCCGCGGCCCGCTTGAAGTCCTCGAAGTCCATGCCGACCCGGGCGGCGGTGGCCGCCGTCATGTCCGTGGCGATGAAGCCGGGGGCCACCGCGTTGGCCGTGATGCCGAACTTGCCCAGCTCGATGGCCAAAGTCTTGGTGAAGCCCTGGAGGCCGGCCTTGGCGGTCGAGTAGTTGGCCTGGCCGCGGTTGCCCTGGGCGGAGGAGGAGGACAGGTTGACGATGCGGCCGAAGCCGGCGTCCACCATGTGCTTCTGCACCGCGCGGGTCATCAGGAAGGCGCCGCGGAGGTGGACGTTCATGACCGTGTCCCAGTCGGACTCGGACATCTTGAAGAGCAGGTTGTCGCGGAGCACCCCCGCGTTGTTGACCAGCACGACGGGGGCGCCGAGCTCGGCGGCCACGCGGTCGACGGCGGCCTGGACCTGCTCGGCGTCCGCGACGTCGGCGCCGACGGCCAGCGCGCGCCCGCCGGCGGCGGTGATCCGGTCGACGGTGTCCTTGCCGGCGGCCTCGTCCAGGTCCAGGACGGCCACCGCGTAGCCGTCGGCGGCCAGTCGGACGGCCGTGGCGGCGCCGAGGCCGCGGGCGGCGCCGGTGACGACCGCCACCCGGGTGGCGGTGCTCTGCTCGGTCATGCTCGCTCTCGTCTCTCTCGGGGTGCCTCCGGGGGAGTGGCCCCGGGGAGGGTGCCCATACCCTACCGGCGGGTAGGGGAGGCGGCCAGGGTGGAGAGGCGCAGGTGACGGTCGGTAAGGACCGACCGGTCGGCTTTCTGCTGAGAACGGGTTACTGCAAGGGTGTGGCAGCGCGTAAATATGCCAATGTTGCCGAACCTGCGTCTACTATCCGCCCCTGCCTGCCAGCAAGGGCCTGCCGTTTGTATAGTGTCCGCCAGCAGCCACCGGCTGCACGGCTGGAGCGCCCTCCCTCATAGCTGGACGCCCACTCGCCGTTACTGCCCCACCCGGGTGTCCCACACACACCGGGTGTGACATCGGGACGGATACATGGTGCTGGGGGAGATCCCGACAACCCGCGTGTCCGCGCGACTGCAGCAGTCGCCCGGACACCTCATTCGCGTTGCACAGCAGGTTCACACCCGTCTGTGGTCCGAGCACGTCGGAGCCGATCTCACGGCTCCGCAGTTCGCGGTCCTGCTGGTCCTCGCCCTCGAACCGGGGGCGGACCAGCGGACCGTCGGCGAGCGAGCCTCGCTGGACAAGGCCACGATGGCGGAGATGGTCGCGCGGCTGGTCCGCCGCGGCCTCGTGCTGCGACGGCGCGACCCGGCCGACGGCCGGCGCAAACTGCTCGCCCTCTCGCAGAGCGGTGCCCAGGCGGTGCGCGAGGCCACCGGTGGTGTGGTCCGCGTCCAGCGGGTGCTGTTCGAGCCGCTCACGCCGGACGAGCAGGTCGAAATCGTCCGGGTGATGGCCAAGATAGCCAGGCTGGAACCCGCGGCCGTGGCCGTCTTCACCGACGCGCGGCCGATACTGGACGCCCAGCGGGCGATCGGCTACCTGATCAGGGTCGGCCAGCAGGTGCACACCAAGCTCTGGTCGGAGCACGTCGGCGCGGACCTGACGGCCCCGCAGTACGCCGTGCTGGACGCGCTCGAGCTGGAGCCGGGCGCGGACCAGCGCACGGTCGGCGAGCTGGCCTCGCTGGACAAGGCCACGATGGCCGAGATGGTCAGTCGGCTGGTGCGCCGCGGTCTGGTGCAGCGCCGGCGCGACCCCTCGGACGGGCGGCGCAACCTGCTCTCGCTCTCACCGGCGGGTCAGGACCTGCTGCACCGCTCGGCCGCCGGAGTGGCCGAAGTCCAGCGCTTGCTGCTCGCTTCGCTCGCGGAGGAGGAGCACGCGACGGCGCTCGCGCTCATCGCCAAGGCGGCCAGGCTCTAGCCCAAGCTTTGGTAACAACAGCCAAAACGATTCACCAAGCCTCCTGAGGCCCAGGGCCGTCGGTAGCGACCGATGGTCGGGGTCGGTGAATCCGGGCACGCCGAAGTACCGCTCGTCCCTCTCCGGAATGAGCGGTACTTCGATATGACCGACAGTCAGGATCGCTGTCGTCGTTGTCGGGGGCGCCGGGCCTGGTCGGCCGGCGCCCCCGCGGCGCCCGTCAGTTCCAGTCGAACCCCTGCGGGTCCGGGCCGATCCGCTTGCCGGTGGCCACGCCCGCGATCGCCGCGAGGTCCTCGGCGTCCAGCTCGAAGCCGGCGACGTCCAGGTTCTCCCGGATGCGGGACGGGGTGACCGACTTCGGGATGGCGATCACGCCGCTCTGCAGGTGCCAGCGGAGCACCACCTGGGCGACCGTGCGGCCGTGCTTCCCGGCGATCTTCACCAGCGCCGGCTCGGCCAGCAGCTCCCCGCCCTGGCCCAGCGGGCTCCACGCCTCGGTGGCGATGCCGTGCTCGGCGTGGAAGGCGCGCAGCTCCTCCTGCGGGAAGTACGGGTGCAGCTCGACCTGGTTCAGCACCGGGACGACCGAGGCCTCGTCGAGCAGGCGGGTCAGCTGCTCCTGGCCGAAGTTGGAGACGCCGATCGACTTGACCCGGCCGCCCTCCTTCAACTGCTCCAGGGCCTTCCAGACGTTCAGGAAGGTACCGTGCATCGGGCGCGGCCAGTGGATCAGGTACAGGTCGAGGTAGTCGAGCCCGAGCTTGTCCAGCGAGGCGTCGAACTCGCGCAGCACCGCGTCGCGGCCCTGCTCGCCCGACCAGTCGCGGGTGCCCGAGTTCCACAGCTTGGTGGTGACGTAGAGGTCCTCGCGGGCCAGGCCGCCCGCCAGTGCCTCGGTGACGGCCGCGCCGGTGCCGGCCTCGTTCTCGTAGATCGCCGCGGTGTCGATCGAGCGGTAGCCCGCCGCGATCGCCTCGCGCACGGCGGGGGTCGCCCGGGCGTCCTCGACCTGCCACACGCCGAAGCCGAGCTGGGGGATCTGAGCGCCGTCGTTCAGGGTGACGCTGGGGATGTTGCTCACGGGAAGGGGTGCCTTCCTGGTCGTCCGTTGTTTCCAGAGGGGGCAACCGGTGCCCCGGCACGATTGTTCCCGCCGTTCGGGCGAATCTTTGGGGAAGCTTTACGACGGCGTGGCGTGCGCCGGGCCCGTGCCACGGGGGTGCGCGCCAGGGCGTGCGGCGGGCGTGCGGCGGGGGCGGCGGAAAACCTGTTGCGTGGATCACAGTGGGCTTGGCAGGCTCGCGGACATGACCTCCTGAGATCCGGGTCCTTCGTACCCATGCGCTGCCCGTCCGGCCGCCCGCCGCCGGACGCGCCGATGTCGCCGCGCCGTCGCGCCGCGCCTCCGGGTGTCCGTTCCCGCGCGACCGCGGGCCGCCCGTGCCTCCCGCACCTCCCGTACTCCCGCGCCCCGCGCACGTCTTGCACACCTCGCACCATCCGCACCCCTCGCACCCCTCGCATCGGAGTGTCATGCCGCTCACCCCACTGCCGCTGGCCGACCCCGGCAGTCCCGACCTCTCCTCGCCCCTGGCCTTCCTGCGCTGGCTGCAGCGCGCCCAGCGGCGCGGGCAGGTCCGTGCCACCTGCTGGGCGCTGATCGAGATGGGCGCCCAGGCCGCCCTGCCGGTGCCGCTCGGGCGCGGCGTCCAGGCCGCCGTCGACGGTGACGCCGGCGGGATCTGGCGGGCCGGCGCGCTGGCCCTGCTGCTGGCCGCCACCGCCTCGGTCGGCACCGTGCTACTGCACCGGCAGGCGGTCTGGAACTGGATCCACGCCGCCTGCCACGTGCGGCAGTTGGTCGCCGGGCAGGCCTCGCACCTGGGTGCCGGGCTGTCCCGGCGGATCGCCACCGGCGAGGTGGTCGCGGTCGGCAGCGGGGACGTCGAGCGGATCGGCTGGTACGTCGAACTGGTCGCCCGGGTCCGGGCCGCGGTGATCGTCTGGCTGGCCGTCAGCGCGGTGGTGCTGGTGGTCGAACCGGTGCTCGGGATCGGGGTGCTGCTCGGCGTCCCGGTGCTGGCGGCCTCGGTGTGGCCGCTGATCGGGCCGTTCGAGCGGCGCTACACCGAGCAGCGCGAGCTCGGCGGCAAGGCGACCGAGCTGGCCGCCGACACGGTGGCCGGGCTGCGGGTGCTGCGCGGCATCGGCGGCGAGGACCTCTTCCTGGAGCGGTACCGGGCGGCCTCCCAGAAGGTCCGGGCGGCGGCCGTCCGCTCGGCCCGGCTGTGGTCGCTGATGCAGGCCCAACAGGTGCTGCTGCCCGGGCTGTTCGTGGTCGGGGTCACGTGGTACGGCGCCCGGCTGGCGGCCTCCGGCGAGCTCGGCGTGGGCACCCTGATCGGGGTGTACGGCGCGACCGCCTTCCTGGCCGCACCGCTGCGGATCCTGGGCGAGGCGGCGCACGCCTGGAGCGTCGCCCGGGTCTCCGCCGGGCGGGCCGTGCGGGTGCTCTCGCTCAGCCGGACCAGTGGCGGGGCCGACGGCGTGCTGACCGGTCCGGGCCGGTCCGACCTGCACGACCCGACCACCGGGCTGACCGTCCGGGCCGGCGAGCTGACCGCGGTGGTCTGCGGGGACCCGGACTTCGCCGGGGCGCTCGCCGAGCGGCTCGGCGGCCACGTCCCGCTGGCCGAGGGCGAGCGGGCCCTGCCCTCGGTGCGGCTCGGCGGCACCGAGCTGGACACCGTGCCGCTGGCCGAGGCCCGGGCGGCGGTGCTGGTCCACGACAAGGAGCCGGTGCTGCTCTCCGGCACGCTGGCCGAACTGCTGGACGTGCCCTCCTCCGGCCGGGTCCCGGTCGCGGACGCGCTCGCCGCGGCCCGCTCCGAGGACGTGCTGGAGGCGCTGGTGGACGGCTCGCCGGACTGCGCGGGCGACCCGATGCGGGCCCGGATCACCGAACGCGGGCGCTCGCTCTCCGGCGGGCAGCGCCAGCGGCTCGCCCTGGCCCGCGCGCTGCTGGCCGACCCGCCCGTCCTGGTGCTGGACGAGCCCACCAGCGCGGTGGACGCCCACACCGAGTCCCGGATCGCCGCCGGCCTGCGGGACACCCGGGCCGGGCGCACCACCGTGGTGTTCGCCACCAGTCCGCTGCTGCTCGACCGGGCCGACCGGGTGGTGCTGCTGCGGGAGGGGCGGGTGGTGGCGGCCGGGCGGCACCGCGAACTGATGCGCACCGAGCCGGCCTACCGGGCCGTGGTCACCCGGGACGAGGAGGCCGCGCAGGTCGAGGAGGCCGCGCAGGTATGAGCACCGCCGTCAACCGTCCCATCCCGTACGCGAGGAGTACGTCATGAAGCCCCCCGTCCACCAGGAGCAGGGGCCGGTCACCACCCTGCCGGTCGGCTCCCCGGCCGCCGTGCGCGGCTACCTGGGGGTGCTGGCCCGGCGGCACCGGGGCGGGTTCGCCACGGTGGTGTCGCTGCACTCGGTGGCCACCCTGGCCGGGCTGGTCGGGCCCTGGGTGCTCGGCAACCTGGTCGAGTCGCTGGCCACCGGTACCGCCGGGGCCACCATCGCGGTGGCGGTCGGCGGGTACCTGCTGGCGCTGGTCGTGCAGTCCGCGTTCACCGGCTGGTCGCGGCTGCGCGGTGCGGTACTCGGCGAGCGGGTGCTGGCCGACCTGCGCGAGGACTTCCTGGTCCGCTCCGTCGCGCTGCCGACCGGCGTGCTGGAACGCGCCGGCACCGGGGACCTGGTCTCCCGCGGCACCACCGACATCGACCGGCTGGACAAGTCGGTGCGCGAGGCGGTGCCCGAACTCGCCGTCGCGGTGGTGTCCCTGCTGCTGGTGCTCGGCGCCCTGCTGGTCACCTCGCCGCTGCTCGCGCTGACCTCACTGGTCGGGCTGCCGCTGCTGCTGGCCAGCTCCCGCTGGTACTTCCGGCGCGCCCCGCAGTCCTACCGCAACGAGGCGGCCGGGTACGCGGCGGTCAGCAACGTGCTGGCCGAGACGGTGGACGCCGGGCGGACGGTCGAGACACTGCGCCTGGGCGAGCAGCGGGTCCGGCTGACGGACCGCAAGCTGCGCGAGTGGCTGGCCTGGGAGCGCTACACCCTGTGGCTGCGCTCGGTCTGGTTCCCGACCATCGACGCCGTCTACACCTTGGCGGTGCTGGCCACCCTGGTGGTCGGCGGGCTGCTCACCCTCCGGGGTTGGCTCACCGTCGGCCAGTTGACCACCGGCGTGCTGTACGCGCAGATGCTCACCGGCCCGGTCGACCTGATCCTGCGCTGGTACGACGAACTGCAGATCGGGCAGGCCTCGTTGGCCCGGCTGGTCGGCGTGCACGAGGTGCCGGAGCACCAGGGCGACGAGTCGGCCCGCCCGGAGGGCCGCCGGGTCGAGGCCCGGGACGTCCGCTTCGGCTACCGCGAGGGCGCGGACGTGCTGCACGGGATCAGCCTGGACGTCGCCCCGGGCAGCCGGGTCGCGCTGGTCGGCCCGTCCGGGGCGGGCAAGTCCACCCTCGGGCGGCTGCTGGCCGGGATCTACGCGCCCGGCCGCGGCAGTGTCACCCTCGGCGGGGCGGCGCTGTCCCGGATGCCCGCGGAGCGGGTGCGGGCGGAGGTCGCCCTGGTCAACCAGGAGCACCACGTGTTCGTCGGCACCCTGCGGGACAACCTGCGGCTCGCCGCGCCCGAGGCGGACGACACCGGACTGCGGGCCGCGCTGGACGCGGTGGACGCCGGGGCCTGGGTGGACGCCCTCCCGGACGGCCTGGACACCGAGGTCGGCTCCGGCGGCACCGCGCTGACCGCGCCGCAGGCGCAGCAGCTCGCCCTGGCCCGGCTGGTGCTGGCGGATCCGCACACCCTGGTGCTGGACGAGGCCACCTCGCTGCTGGACCCGCGGGCCGCCCGGCACCTGGAGCGGTCGCTGTCCCGGGTGCTGGAGGGCCGTACGGTCATCGCGATCGCCCACCGGCTGCACACCGCGCACGACGCGGACGTGATCGCGGTGGTCGAGGGCGGGCGGATCAGCGAGTACGGCAGCCACCCGGAGCTGGTCGCGGCCGGCGGCCCGTACGCGGCGCTCTGGCGCTCCTGGCGGGACGAGCGCCAGCGGTAGGCGCGGGCGGGGGAGAGTGACGCGGGTTCGAAACCCGCTCGGGGCCGGATTGCCCCGTGCGGGTTACTCCCTCGCCGGTAAGGGCGCGTAACCGGGCAAATCGTCAGCCCGGACAGCAGACTGCTCCGGTGACCAAGACTTCAGACGGCTCGTCCCGGCCTCAGCGCAGCGAGATCGGCGGGATCCCCACGCGGTACATCGGGATCGGCGTCATCGTGATCCTCGCGGTGTGGTTCCTGTTCGCCAACCTTGACAAGGTCAAGATCCAGTTCTGGGTGTTCACCGTGACCGCGCCGCTCTGGATCGCGCTGCTGGCGACGCTGCTCGCCGGCGGGGTGCTGGGCTGGCTGTTGAAGGGACGGCGCGGCCGGTGAGCACCGCCCCCGAACCGGCCCCGACCGGTTCCCCGGCCTTCACCCCGCTGATCGAGCTGCGCGGGGTCAACAAGCACTTCGGCGAGCTGCACGTGCTGCAGGACATCGAGCTGACGGTCGGTCGCGGCGAGGTCGTCGTGGTGATCGGACCGTCCGGCTCCGGGAAGTCCACGCTCTGCCGGGCGATCAACCGGCTGGAGCCGATCGAACGCGGCACCATCCTGATCGACGGGCAGCCCCTGCCCGCGGAGGGCAAGGGGCTGGCCCGGCTGCGCGCCGAGGTCGGCATGGTGTTCCAGTCCTTCAACCTGTTCGCGCACAAGACCGTGCTGCAGAACGTCTCGCTCGCCCAGATCAAGGTGCGCGGCCGGGCCAAGGCCGAGGCGGAGACCAAGTCCCGGGCGCTGCTGGAGCGGGTCGGGCTGGCGTCGCAGGCCGACAAGTACCCGGCCCAGCTCTCCGGCGGACAACAGCAGCGGGTGGCGATCGCCCGGGCGCTGGCGATGGACCCCAAGGCGCTGCTGTTCGACGAGCCCACCTCGGCCCTCGACCCCGAGATGATCAACGAGGTGCTGGACGTGATGCGCCAGCTCGCCAGCGAGGGCATGACGATGGTCGTGGTCACCCACGAGATGGGTTTCGCCCGGGCGTCGGCGAACCGGGTGGTGTTCATGGCGGACGGCCGGATCGTCGAGGACCGCGCCCCGGAGGCCTTCTTCAACGCCCCCGAGAGCGAGCGCGCCCGGGACTTCCTGTCCAAGATCCTGAAGCACTGAGGGCGGCGCCGTGAACCGAAGGACGACGCCCGCCGCGCGGGTGCGCGCACGCCTGACCGCCGCGGCCCTGCTGCTCGCCGTGCTGGCGACCGGCTGCGGCAAGGCCGGCACCCCGCCCCCCAAGGGCCCCCAGCCCAGCGCGCTGCCCAGCTACCAGGTGCAGGACGCCGCCTCGATCACCGGCTCGTCGACCCTGGACGCCGCCCGCGGCCGGGGCCACCTGGTGGTCGGCGCCAAGGAGGACCAGCCGTACCTGGGCCAGAAGAACCCGGCCACCGGCGTGTACTCCGGCTTCGACATCGAGATCGCCAAGATGGTCGGCGCCTCGCTCGGCTTCCCGCCGGAGCGGATCCAGTTCAAGACCATCGCCTCGGCCAACCGCGAGACCGCGCTGCAGAACGGCCAGGTGGACTACTACGTCGGCACCTACACCATCAACGACAACCGGAAGAAGCTGGTCGGCTTCGCCGGGCCGTACTTCATCGCGGGGCAGTCGCTGCTGGTGCGCAAGAACGACAACAGCATCCACGGTCCGCAGGACCTGAACGGCAAGAAGGTCTGCTCGGCGGCCGGCTCGACGCCGTACCAGCGCATCCAGTCGCAGTACCCCAAGGCGCACCTGATCGGCTACGACACCTACTCGGCCTGCGTGGACAACCTGATCACCGGCCAGGTCGACGCCGTCACCACGGACAACGCGATCCTGCTGGGCTACGCGGCCAAGGTCCCGGACGAGCTCAAGGTGGTGGGCCCGCTGTTCTCCACCGAGCCGTACGGGATCGGCACGCCGAAGAACGACACCGTGCTGCGCGGGGCGCTGGACGACGCGCTGGCGCACCACGAGCAGAACGGCGACTGGAAGAAGGCCTTCGACGCGACCCTCGGGCTGTCCGGGGAAGCCGCGCCCACCCCGCCGCCGATCGACCGGTACTGAGAGGGCCGCGCCGTGAAAACCCTGACCGACAACTGGTCGACCTACTGGGACGGCTTCCTCGGCACGCTCTCGCTGTTCGCGGTGAGCGCCGTGCTGTCACTGCTGCTGGGCGTGCTGATCGCGGGCTTCCGGGTCTCGCCCGTCCGGCCGCTGCGGGTGTTCGGGACGGTGTGGGTGACGCTGCTGCGCAACACGCCGCTGACCCTGCTGTTCTTCATCGTGGTGCTGGGCCTGCCCCGGTTCGACATCACGCTGCCCTTCTACACCTTCGCCGTGCTGGCGCTCGGCTGCTACACCTCGGCCTTCGTCTGCGAGGCGATGCGCTCGGGCATCAACACCGTGCCGCCCGGGCAGGGCGAGGCGGCCCGCAGCCTGGGGATGAGCTTCGGGCAGACGATGGGCCTGGTGGTGCTGCCGCAGGCGTACCGCTCGGTGGTGGCGCCGATCGGCAGCGTGATGATCGCGCTGGCGAAGAACACGGCGATCGCCGGTTCGTTCAGCGTGACCGAGCTGCTGGGCACCTACCGGACCATCAACGAGCTGGGCTACAGCATCGTCTGGACCTTCGTCTGGATCGCCGTCGGCTACCTGATCATCACCCTGGCCGTCAGTGCCGTCTTCAACCTGCTGGAACGACGAGTGGCGGTGTCCCGATGACCGTTGGAGCCTCGGCGCTGTACGACATCCCCGGCCCGAAGGCGCTGGCCCGGCACCGGCTGTACGGCGGGATCGCGCTGCTGCTGATCGCGGCGCTGATCGGCTGGATCGTCTACATGCTGTTCCACACCCACCAGTTCACCTACGCCAAGTGGGAGCCCTTCGAGTACCGGGGCGTGCAGGACCTGCTGCTGCGCGGGCTGGGCAACACCCTCCAGGCCTTCGGCTGGACGGCGCTGTTCGCGCTGCCCTTCGGCGCGCTGTTCGCGGCCGGGCGGCTGTCCGACCACCGGGTGGTGCGCTGGTTCTCCACGCTGGTGGTGGAGTTCTTCCGGGCCATGCCGCTGCTGGTGATGATCTTCTTCGTGTTCGTCGCCCTCAAGGTGCAGCCGCTCTGGGCGCTGGTGGCCGGGCTGGTGCTCTACAACGGCTCGGTGCTGGCCGAGGTGTTCCGGGCCGGCGTGCTCGCGGTGCCCAAGGGCCAGCGGGAGGCCGCGTACGCGCTGGGGATGCGCAAGACCCAGGTGATGACGTACGTGCTGGTGCCGCAGGCCAACCGGGCGATGCTGCCGGCGATCATCAGCCAGCTGGTGGTCGCGCTCAAGGACACCTCGCTCGGCTTCCTGATCACCTACGAGGAGTTCCTGCACGCGGGGAAGCTGATCGCCACCAACCTGGACTACGACCTGCCGTTCATCCCGGTGGTGATGGTGATCGCGCCGATCTACATCGGGATGTGCCTGCTGCTGTCCTGGCTCGCCCGCTGGGTCGAGCGGCGCAGCCGGCGCAGTCCGAGCGTGCGGGGCGGGGCACCGGTGGCCAAGGCGGGGGTGGCGATGGGGCTGCCGCCGTCGGCCCGGTGAGGACCCGGGCGGCCGCACCGGTGGGACGGGCGGTTCGGGACTGAACCATAGGTGCCGAAGGGGTCGAGGCCTGGACCTCCAAATTCCTCTTATGATTGCGGAGGCAGGCGGCAGACGACCGGGCGGAGGGGCCATGGAGCCGGTGTTCGACTCGCGGCACATCAGGACGTTCCACGAAGTCGTCCGGGCCGGTTCCTACTCGGCCGCGGCCCGGGAACTCGGCTACACCCAGCCCGCGATCACCCAGCAGATGAAGGCGCTCGAACGCACCGTCGGCGTCCCGCTGTTCACCCGCGCCGGGCGCGGCCTGCGGCTCACCGAGGCCGGCGAGGCGCTCTCCCGGCACGCCGAGCTGATCCTCGGCAGCCTCTCCGCGGCCCAGCAGCAACTCGCCGCGCTCGCCCGGCTGCGCGCCGGGCGGGTCCGGGTCTGCGCGTTCCCCAGCGCCAACGCCACCCTGATACCCGAGGCGATGGCCCGGCTGCTCGCCGAGCACCCCGGCGTCCGGGTCGAGCTGCTGGAGGCCGAGCCGCCGGACTCCGTCCAGCGGCTGCTGCGCGGGGAGTGCGACATCGCGCTGGCCTTCCGCTACCCCGGCCAGGCCACCGAGCTGCCGGACGGACTGGACGAGATCCCGCTGATGGAGGACCTGCTCACGGTGCTGCTGCCGGTCGGGCACCCGCTCGGCCGCCGGCACGCCGTCCGGCTGGCCGACCTCGACGGCGAGCGCTGGATCGCCGGCTGCCCGCGCTGCCGGGCCAACCTGCTGCACGTCTGCGCGGAGGAGGGCTTCGCGCCCGACATCGTGTTCTCCACCGACGACAACCTGGCGGTGCAGAGCCTGGTCGCCGCCGGGGTGGGGATCGCGCTGATGCCCGCGCTGGTGCTCTCCTTCATGTGCCACCGCAAGGTCACCGGGCGGGCCGTCGAGCCGCACCTGCGGCGGCAGGTGAGCGCGTACGTGCTGCGCGAGCACCGGCGGATCCCGGCCACCGGACTGGTGCTGGACCACCTGCGGCAGGCGGCGGCGAGCCGGGTCGGCTGCTGACCGGGCGCCGCGGTCGCCGGCGGGCCGGGGTGATCCATAAGCATGAGTAGGGGTGATGCTTAGAAACCCTCGTTGGACGTGATAGGTCGGGTGGCCCGAACCTGCTGGCATGACACCCCCAGCCACGGTCGGCAGCGACCGGCTCACCGAGCGGATGACCGCACTGGTCGGCGAGATCCGCGCCGTCGTGGACCGCGGACTGCCCCCCGAACTCACCGCGTACCTGGTCGGCGAACGCCTCGCCCCCCACCTGCTCGCCGCCCCCGACGGCCCCGACGCGCTGCTCACCCCCGCCCAGTGCGAGGGCGACCCGCAGCGCTACCGCCAGCACGTCGTGCACGCCGAGGCCGACGGCAGCTTCTCCGTCGTCGCCCTGGTCTGGCTGCCCGGCCAGCAGACCCCGATCCACGACCACGTCTCCTGGTGCGTGGCCGGCGTCCACCGGGGCCAGGAGAGCGAGACCCGCTACCGGCTGATCTCCGACGGGCGCACCTCCCGCCTGGTCGAGACCGAGCACGTGGCCGGCCCGGCCGGGACGGTCGCCGCCTTCGCCCCGCCCGGCGACATCCACCTGGTGCGCAACGCCTGCGGCACCACCGCCATCTCCATCCACGTGTACGGCGCGGACGTCTCCCGGCTCGGCACCAGCATCCGGCGGGTGTACCAGCTCCCCGCCGACCAGGAGCGGTGAGCGGCGGCGTGGCACTCACCCTCCGCGAGCGGGCCACCCGTACCCGCTCGCTCCCCCCGCTCGGCGGGGACGCCCCCGGTCTGCTGCTCGCGGCGGTCGGGGTGGCCGCCGCGATCGCCGTCCACGCGGCCGTCCCCGCCGTGCCCAAGCTCACCGCCGCCGTCGTGCTCGGCATGGCGGCGGCCCACCTGCCCGGGCTGCGCCCGGTGGTCCGCGGGGTCGCCCGGTCCGGGCTGTCGACGGCCGGGAAGCGGCTGATGCGGCTCGGGATCGTGCTGCTCGGACTCAAGCTCAGCCTGGACGACGTGCTCGGCCTCGGCTGGGCCACCGTCGCGATGGTGCTCACCGTGGTCGCCGCCACCTTCGCCGGCACGCTCTGGCTGGGCCGGCGGCTCGGGCTGCCCGGCGACCAGCCGCTGCTGGTCGCCACCGGGTACTCGATCTGCGGGGCCTCGGCGATCGGCGCGGTCAGCCAGGCCGCGGGCAGCGAGGAGGAGGACGTCGCCTCCTCGGTCGCGCTGGTCACCCTGTGCGGAACCCTGGCGATCGCCGTACTGCCCTTGCTGCAGCACCCGTTGGGGCTCGGCGAGATCGAGTTCGGGCGCTGGGTCGGGGCGAGCGTGCACGACGTCGGGCAGGTGGTCGCCACCGCGCAGACCGGTGGCCCCGGCGCGCTGCGCGAGGCCGTGCTGGTCAAGCTGATGCGGGTGGTGCTGCTGGCGCCGCTGGTCGCGGGCGTGGCCGTGACGGTACGGCGCAACGCGCGCGCCGCGCGCCGGGCGGGCGCGGACGGTGCGGACGGTGCGGACGGTGCGGCGAAGGCCGGCCGTCGGCCGCCGATCGTGCCGCTGTTCGTGGCGGGCTTCCTGGCGATGATCGTGCTGCGGACCACCGGGGTGCTGCCCGAGCGGGCCCTCACCCTGGCCGGGGACGCGCAGGAACTGCTGCTGGCCGCCGCGCTGTTCGGGCTCGGCAGTGCGGTGCACCTGCCGACCATGGCGAAGACCGGTGGGCGGATCGCGCTGCTCGGGCTCGGGTCCTGGGTGGTGGTCGCGGGGGTGTCGTACGCGGGGGTGCTGCTCACGACCTGAGCGACCTGAGCGACCTGGGCGACCTGGGCGGTGCGGGCGCGGCAGTCGTACGCGTGTCCCGCCGCCCACCGGCCCGGTTCGATCACTCGGTCCGGTGGGCGGGACTCGGTTATCGTCGGGCGGGGATCGCCCCCCACGGGGCGAAGCACGCCGCCGAGTCCGCCGAGGAGAAAGCATGACCACCGCACTGCCCGAACGGGACGCCCACGAGGCCGTCGTCACGCTCGACCGGCGGGAGGGCCCGTACGGCGAGGTGGTGCTGCGGCAGCGCGGCCGGCACTACGAGATCATCGCCAACGGCTGCTTCCTGATGGACACCGCGGACGGGCGCTCCGAACGGCTGCTGATCCAGGCGGCCTTGGACGAACTGGACCGCACCGGCGCCGGTCCGGCCGCGCCGTCGGTGCTGATCGGCGGACTCGGGGTCGGCTTCTCCCTCGCGTACGCGGCCGCCGAACCGCGCTGGGGGCGGATCGCCGTCGTCGAGCGGGAGAGCGCGATCATCGACTGGCACCGCTCCGGCCCGCTCGGCGGCTTCTCCGACGGCGCGCTGGACGACGCGCGGGTCTCGGTGATCCACACCGACCTGCTGGAGTACCTGGCCGCCGCCGACGGCGAGCGCTACGACGCGCTGTGCCTGGACATCGACAACGGGCCGGACTGGACCGTCACCGACTCCAACGCCGGGCTCTACGGGGCGGACGGGCTCGCGGTGCTGTGGCACCGGCTGCGGCCCGGCGGGGTGCTGGCGGTGTGGAGCGCCCAGCCCTCGACGGACTTCGAGGAGGCGCTGCGGGCCGCCGGGTTCTCGGACGTCGTGACCGAGGAGGTCCCGGTGAGCCGGGGCGTGCCGGACGTGGTGCACCTGGCGCGCCGGGCCGGCTGAACCCGGGCGCCGCGCAGGCCGGTCGGGACCGTACGGTCGGCGGCCGGCGCTGCTAGCGTGGGCGGCCGCGACGCGAGGGCGTGTCGGGTCGAGCGGGTGGTGGTGTGGTGGAGAGCGGGTCGCCCTCGGAGCGGATCACGGCCGAGCTCCGACGTCGGATCGCGGTGGGGGAGTTGCGGCCGGGCGCCCGGGTGCCCTCGACGCGGCGGATCGTGCAGGAGTGGGGCGTGGCGATGGCCACCGCGACCAAGGTGCTGAACCGCCTGCGCGAGGAGGGCCTGGTGCGGGCCGTCCCCGGGGTGGGGACGGTGGTGGCGGCCCGGCCGGCGGCTCCGCCGGCTGCGCCCGCCGGGAGTCCGGCTCCGGCCGCGGGTCCTGCCGCCGCTCCTGCCGTGGCGCCGGTCGCGACCCCGGCGCCGACGGGCGGGCGGCGGCGGGCGAAGGGCGGCGAGCGGGAGCTCGGCCGGGAGCGGATCGTCGCGGTGGCGGTGCAGGTGGCCGACGCCGAGGGGCTCGCGGCGCTGTCGATGCGTCGGATCGCGACCGAGCTGGGCATGGCGACCATGTCGCTCTACCGCCATGTGCCCGGCAAGGACGAGCTGTTGCGGCTGATGCTGGACAAGGCCTTCGGCGAACAGCCGCTGCCCGGGGCACCGGCGCCGGACTGGCGGACGGGCCTGGACGAGATCGCACGCCTGCAGTGGCGGATCTACCGGCGCCACCCGTGGCTGGCCTCCACCATGTCCTTCACCCGCCCGGTGCTGGCGCCCGACGCGGCGCTGCACACCGAGCGGTCGCTGGCGGCGCTGGCGGGGACGGGGCTGAGCCTGGCGGAGATGGCCCAGGCCTCGGTCAGCCTGGCGGCCTTCACCTGCGGGCTGGCGGTCCACTTCGAGCGGGAGGCGCAGGCCGAGCAGGACAGCGGGATGTCCGCGGACGAGTGGATGGACCGGCTGGACGACCGGGACCACGACCTGCTGATGACGGACCCGGAGCGGTTCCCGATGTTCGACGCGCTGAACCGGGGGCCGGAGATCGACATGGGCCTGGACGCGCTGTTCGAGTTCGGGCTGGCGCGGATGCTGGACGGGGTGGAGGCGCTGATCGCGGTGCGGGGGAGCGGCTGACGGCCGGCGGCTTTTTGAGGCGGTGAACCGCACCGGAAAGGCCCCCGGCCGTTGTCGGTCAGCCGAACGGCCGGTGCTCCGGCGCGGCGTCGTCCGCGGTGTCGGCTTCGGCCTCCGGTCCGTCCGTGGTGGGGGTGGTGCCGGAGATGCCGAAGGGGTCGAAGTCCGGCGGCGGGATCATCACCGGGGTGCCCTTGCGCGGGGCCGGAGCTGCCGCGTCCGACGCGGGGGCGGTCGCCGCGGGCTCCTCCGCGACCGGGGCGAAGGGGTTGAAGTCGGCGGGCGGGATGCGCACCGGGGTGCCGCGCAGGTGTACCGGCTTCTCCTCCTGGTCCGCCGCCGGGGCGGCGGGCGGGGGCACCGGGACGGGCGGAGCGACGGGCGGGGCCTCCGGCGCGGGCGCGGCCGGGGTCCGGAGCGACTCGCCGTCCCAGCCGAACTGGATGCTCTTCAACAGCTCCGCGAACGCCTCGGTGTACAGCTCCCAGTCCTCCGGCCGGGCCGTGGACAGCTGGGCGCACAGCACCGTCCCGCGGTCCGGCAGCGGTACGAAGGCCTGGACGGCCGAGGTGACCACCCAGCGGCGCTGCCCGTCGGCGGCCAGCGCCCCGGGCACCGGCACGGTCCGGCCCTCGACCAGGACGGCGGCCGGCCCGGCGGGCAGCAGCACCGTCCAGACCTCGGCGTGCCGCCGGACGGTGGCCAGTTCGGTGGCGAGCTCGGTGATCGGCAGCGGGTGCCGGGCGAGCGAGACGACCAGGGTGGCCTCGGAGGCGCGCCCGTCCACCTCCAGCGCGCACACGCCCGCGTAGCGGACGCCCGCGTCGTGGAACAGGTCGGTCAGGGTCGCGGTGATCACCGCGAAGTCGCGGCGCGGCTCCGGCCCGGTGGCGCCGAACAGCTCCTCGGCGACCTCGGCCAGGTGCCCGGTGAGTTCGGCGGCCGCCGCGAGGGTGGCCCGGTCGGTGCCGTCGGTGCCGTCGGTGCCGTCGGCGGTGTCCGCCGGGGCGGCGGGCACGGCCCGGGCGGTGACCCCGGCGGGCCCGCCGGGGGAGGTCAGCGGGTGGAAGCCCGGCGGGACGACCAGTCGGACCTCGGCGCCCGCGCCGGTGGCCAGTTCGACCGGCTGCCGGGTCTGCTGACCGGCCGCCAGCGCGGCCAGGGCCGGGGCGAACGGCGGGCGCAGCTTGGCGTCGGCGAACTCGCCGGTGACCGGCAGCTGGAACAGCGCGGCCGAGGTGGTGCCCCGGTCGGCGATGGCGCCGCGCACCGCGCCGCCGCCGTAGCGGTGGTGCAGTGCGGTCGTCACCCGGTCGGCGACCCGGGCGCCGCTGCCGGGCCGGGCCGTTCCGGCGGTGAGTACCGTGCCGAGCCGGTCGAGGGCCTCGTGCACCGGGCCGTTGGGTGCCAGCGGCAGGCCGAACAGGGCCTCGGCGGCGGGGTGTTCGGCCGGCTTCGGGGTGCTGAGCGCGGCGGCCGGGTGGCGCGAGGTGTGCTCGTCGAAGAGGGCGTCGGTGAGCGTGCCGAGGGTCGCGCTGACCTGCTCGGCTGCCGCGAAGGGGTTGGCCTCCGCACTGAACTGGACGTCCTGGGTCAACTGGTGAGCCCCCCGCTCTGCTCCGTCTGCGATCGGTGGTTCGGGTGGGACCGGAACCGCCTGGGCGGCGGGTCGTCAGGTCCCCGCCCATTCCTATCAGAGCCCACCGTCGGCACCGAACCGCAGGATCACCCGATGATCACGCCGGGGAGGCGTCGGCGGACCCTTCCGTGGCCTGCGCGGACGGTTCGTCCACGGGCGCCGCGGCCGTCGGGGCGGGCGCCGGGACGGGTGCCGAACCGGCCGTCGGAGCGGCCAGCGCGGTGAGCGCGTCGAGGATGCCGGGGACGGCGAACAGCCCGACGAGGTCCTGGACCAGCCGCCCGGACGGCCCCTCGGGCCGCTCGTCGGCGAAGAAGGAGGCCAGCTCGGCGGCCAGCGCGGGCTCCCGGGCGGCGGTGAGGGTGAGCGAGGCGACGAACTCCTGGACCAGGTGCAGCTGCAGCTCCTCCAGCGGTACGGACCGCTCGGCCAGCCACTCCAGCGAGGTGATCTCCGCGTTGGCGATCCAGGCCCGGACGGTCAGCCGCAGCCCGGGACTCGGCGCCGGGACGGCCAGGTGGGCGAGGATCTGGTCGTGCGCCGCCCGGCGGACCTCGTCGATCACCGCCGAGGTGCCCGGGCTGGCCGCCACCGAGCCGCCACGCAGCAGCGCGGCGAAGCCGGGCCCGTGGCTCTGCACGAAGTCCAGGTAGCGGCCCATCACCCGGAACAGCCGCTCCGACAGCGGCCCCTCCATCGGCTCCTCGAAACGCGCCGAGAGCTCCCGCCCGGCGCGCCGCAGCGAGGCCTCGTACAGCGCCTGCTTGCCCGGGAAGTAGTGGTACACCAGCGGCCGGGAGGCGCCCGCGGCGGCGGCGATGTCGTCGATCGACACCTCCTCCGGAGGGCGCCGGCTGAACAGCTCCAGGGCCACGGCGATCAGCTGTTCCCGCCGCTCGTCCACGCTCAGCCGCCGGCGCGGCCGCTCGCCCGCGGCCCCCCGGTCGGGGGCGGCGGCGGTCCGTGCTGCGCGGTCGGCCGTCGGCGACGGCGTACGGGAGGCCATGCGCGCAGCCTATCCGGCGGCCGTCCGCGGGCCCATGCGGCCTGTCCCGCGCTCGCCGGCCCGGCCGGCGGGCTACCCGGCCTTGAGCTCCAGGTAGCGGCGGTAGGCCTCCAGGCCGTCGACGACGAAGGTGTCGCGGGCGAGGCGTTCGGCGAGCTCGGCCGGGGTGAGCCAGGCGTGCCAGGCGACCTCGGACTCCTGCGGGGCGACCGGGCCGTCCCACTCCGCCTCGTACATGTCGCACCACCAGGAGAGCTTGCCGCCGTCGGGCTCCCGGAACAGGAACTTGAAGAGCGGACGCGGGGCGATGCCCCGGACGCCGAGCTCCTCCTCGGCCTCCCGGACGGCCGCGTCGGCGTAGCTCTCGCCGGAGCCGACCACGCCGCCGACCCACATGTCGTACGCGCCGGGGGAGAACAGCTTGGTGTCCGTACGCCGGTGGACGAAGATCCGCCCGGCCGGGTCGCGGACCATGATGAAGACGCAGCGGTGGGTCAGCCCCTGGCGGTACACCTCCCCCCGCAGCGCCGTCCCGATCACCCGGTCGTTCTCGTCGACGATGTCCAGCAGCTCTTCGGCAGGGTTGGTCATGAACGACAGGTTAGGGTTTCCGGGCCCGCTTCGAACGCGGGACCGAGGTATTCGAACGTCGACGAACGGGCTGAGGACGGCGCGCGGTGGTGGAGATCTGGGGCGAGACGGCCGAGGGGTTCGAGCCGGTACGGGAGGCCTTCGCGCGGAACTTCGCCGAGTGCGGCGAACTGGGCGCGGCCTTCGCGCTGTACCTGCGCGGCCGCAAGGTGGTCGACCTGTGGGGCGGCGACGCCCGGCCCGAGGTCGGCGGCCGGCCCGCGCCCGCGGTGCCGTGGACGGCGGACACCGCCCAGGTGCTGCGCTCGGTGACCAAGGGGCTGACCGCGGCCACCGCGCTGCTGCTGGCCGAGCGGGGCCTGCTCGACCTGGACGCGCCGGTGTCCTCGTACTGGCCGGAGTTCAAGGCGGCCGGCAAGGGCGCGGTGCCGGTGCGCTGGCTGCTGTCGCACCGGGCCGGGGTGCCGGCGCTGGACGTGCCGCTGAGCCTGGACGACGTGCTGACCTGGGAGCGCGCCGTCGACGCGGTGGCCGCGCAGGAGCCCGCCTGGGAGCCCGGGACGGCGCACGGCTACCACCCGTACACCTTCGGCTGGCTGGTCGGCGAGGTGGTGCGGCGGGCGGGCGGCCGGACCGTCGGCCAGTACTTCGCCGAGGAGATCGCCCGGCCGTTCGGGCTGGACCTGTGGATCGGGCTGCCGGCCGGTGCCGCGCCCCGGGTCGGCAAGCTGGTCGACCTGCCCGCCCCGGAGGCGGCCCGGACCGGCCCGAGCGGGCTGCGGCTGCGGCCCAAGCAGTCCGTCCGGGACGCCTACCAGGACCCGGCCTCGCTGACCGCCCGGGCCTTCGCCTCGGTGCTGCCCGGGGTGGACATGAACGACCCGGTGGTGCAGGCCGCCGAGATCCCCGGCGCGAACGGCATCGGCACGGCCCGTTCGGTGGCCCGGTTCTACGCGGCGCTGATCGGCGCGGCCGACCGCCCGGACGGCTCCGGCGCGCTGCTGCCCCCGCTGTTCGGCCCGGAGGTGCTGGCCCGTGCGGTCGGGCCGGTGGTGAACGGCCCGGACCGGGTGCTGATCGTCAACTCGACCTTCGGCCTGGGCTTCTGGCGGCACGGCCCGACCGCGCCGATGGCCTCCCCGGCGAGCTTCGGCCACCCGGGCCGGGGCGGCTCGCTGGGCTTCGCCGACCCGGAGCTCGGGCTCGGCTTCGGGTACGTCACCAACGGGATGCAGCCGGGTGTCACCGGGGACGTGCGCTCGCGCAACCTGATCCGCGCGGTGCGGGGGTGCCTGGGGCTGTCCTGAGCCCTGCCGATCCCTACGCCTGGCCGGTCTCGAAGCGGCTGATCTTCCCGCCGTCGACGGTGAAGCGCCAGGCGGTGCGCATCTCGCCCCAGGTGTCGTTGGTGAAGTTGGCGACCAGGGCGTGGCCGTGGCCGGACTCGGTCTGGACGTCCATCCGGCCGCGCGAGGAGAAGATCTCGCGCTCGGTCCAGTCGGCCAGGTCGCGGTCGGAGCCGTCGTCGGACATGGTCGCGCCGGGGGTGAGCGTGGCCAGGAAGGCGTCGCGGTCGCCGGCGTTGACCGCGGTCACGAAGGCGCGGACGGCGGGGTCGGAGAGCTTGCTGGGGGCGATCGTCATCGAGGACTCCCGAGGGGAAGAGGAACGGGAGTCCTTGTTTAGGGCGTTCGCGCGGGCCGTCCGGGCATGTCGGCGGCGCGTCGGCAAAATCACCGGATTCATGTGCTTAGATCCCGAAACAGGCGATTTGCCCGGTGAGCCCGCCGCGGGGAGTGGCGGGGGGGTGGGGGGGGGGGGGGGCGGGCGGGGGGGGCGCGCGGGGGCGGACACCCTCAAACTCAAGCTCGAAAACACACACAGCGAGAAGAGAGCCCAGAGAGA
>NZ_JBHYGR010000009.1:98828-113867 GCF_042738155.1 Kitasatospora sp. NPDC059088
AATATCCCCTTATACTTCTTATAATCCCCCACCCCTGGGGCGAGGCCGGCGACCCCGCCGGGGGGGCGGGGGGGGGGGGCGGCGGCCCGGGGGGGGGCCCCCCCCCCTCCACTCTCGTCTAGAAGAAGCCGACCGCGTCGGGGGAGTAGCTGACCAGCAGGTTCTTGGTCTGCTGGTAGTGCTCCAGCAGCGCCTTGTGGGTCTCCCGCCCGATGCCGGAGTTCTTGTAGCCGCCGAAGGCCGCGTGGGCCGGGTAGGCGTGGTAGCAGTTCGTCCAGACCCGGCCCGCCTGGATGGCGCGCCCGGCCCGGTGGGCGGTGTTGATGTTGCGGGTCCACACGCCCGCGCCCAGCCCGTACTGGGTGTCGTTGGCGAGCGACACCCCCTGGTCGAAGCCGTCGAAGCGGGTGACCGAGACCACCGGGCCGAAGATCTCCTCCTGGAAGACCCGCATGCTGTTGACGCCCTCGAAGACCGTCGGCGTCACGTAGTACCCGCCGGCCAGCGCGCCGCCGAGCTCGGCGCGTTCGCCGCCGACCAGGACCTTGGCGCCCTCCGCCTGGCCGATCTCGAAGTAGGAGAGGATCTTCTTCAACTGCTCGGTACTGGCCTGCGCGCCGACCTGGGTCGCGGTGTCGAGCGGGTTGCCCTGGCGCATGGCGCGCACCCGGGCCAGGCCGTCGCCGAGCAGCCGCTCGTAGACCGGGGTCTCGATCAGCGCGCGGCTGGGGCAGGTGCAGACCTCGCCCTGGTTGAGGGCGAACATCGCGAAGCCCTCGACGGCCTTGTCGTAGAACGCGTCGTCGTCGGCGGCGACGTCCGCGAAGAACAGGTTGGGGCTCTTGCCGCCGAGCTCCAGGGTCGCCGGGATCAGGTTGTCCGCGGCGGCGCGGGCGATCAGCCGGCCGGTGCTGGTCTCGCCGGTGAAGGCGAGCTTGCGGACCCGGGGGCTGGCGGCCAGCGGGGCGCCGGCCTCCTCGCCGAAGCCGGTGACGATGTTGAGCACGCCCGGCGGCACCAGGTCGGCGGTCAGCTCGGCGAGCAGCAGCACCGAGGCCGGGGTCTGCTCGGCCGGCTTGAGCACCACGGCGTTGCCGGCCGCGAGCGCCGGGGCGAACTTCCAGACCGCCATCAGGATCGGGAAGTTCCACGGGATGATCTGGCCGACCACGCCGAGCGGCTCGTGGAAGTGGTACGCCACGGTGTCCTCGTCCAGCTGGGAGAGGCTGCCCTCCTGGGCCCGCAGCGCGCCGGCGAAGTAGCGCAGGTGGTCGACGGCGAGCGGGAGGTCGGCGGCCAGCGTCTCGCGGACCGGCTTGCCGTTCTCCCAGCTCTCCGCGACCGCCAGCTGCTCCAGGTTGGCCTCCATCCGGTCGGCCATCCGCAGCAGCACCCGGGCGCGCTCGGCCGGGGAGGTGCGGCCCCAGGCCGGGGCGGCGGCGTGGGCCGCGTCCAGGGCGGCCTCGATGTCCGCCGCGGTGCCGCGGGCGACCTCGGTGAAGACCTCGCCGGTGACCGGGGTCGGGTTGTCGAAGTACTCGCCGCGCGCCGGGGGCGTCCAACCGCCGCCGATCCAGTGGTCGTACCGGGAGCGGTAGGCGACGATGCTGCCGGGCGCACCGGGGGGCTGGTAGACCGTCATGCTCTGTGTCTCCTCGCGACGTCGGGCGCCCCGGCGCCGAGCGGGCCGGGGGCGGCACGCCGGACCGCCGCCCGGGGGGGGGCGGTCCGGCGGAGGGTGCGGACACGCAGTCGGGCCGGCGCCCCGCCGGGGCGCCCGCCGACGAGCACGATAACCGCCGGGCGCGCGGCGCGGCTACGGTCCGTACGACCGGCTCGTACGGACGGTGGGGGTTCCGGACGTTCCGGGCCGGGCGCGCGGGGCGCGTCCGACGGCGCGCGGTCCCGGGCGCGCCTCGGACGGGCCCGGGCGGAGCCGGACGGCGTCGGGCCGGGGTGGGTCAGACCGCGTGGTACCGGCCGGTGCGGGCTTCCCAGCTCAGGTAGCCGGCCAGCCAGGTGAGCAGCCCGTCGGCGTACCGCTGGGCGATCGCGCTCTCGATCCGGGAAAGGCCCAACTCCCGGTACACGTCCGGCAGTCGGCCGTGCAGCTCGGCGCAGCGCTCGACCATCAGCTGGGCCTCCGCCATCACCGCGGCGCAGGCCTCCTCGGCCGAGCAGTGGCGCTCGCGCTGGACGATCATGACCAGGTTGTTCACGTCGCCGCGCGGGGCCTCCAGCGGGAACGAGCGCACGTCGTTGGAGAGCGACGGTATGTCGGCCGCCAGCTGGCGGAGTTGACGCAGGACCGGGTGGTGCAGCACGGAGGCGGGGACCTCGAACTGGCCGAGTCGTTCGACCATGTCGAAGATGGTCTCCATCGCCGCGGTTCCCCGTCTGAGTTCGAGGTAGCCGTCCCGGTCGGGCGGGCGCGCGGAGATCCGGCCGGCCGCCTCGGCCGGGTGACTGGCGAAGTAGTACTCCCAGTTGTAGGCGGCGCGGGCCTGCCAGCGGGCGGGCATGCCGCGCACGCTGCGGCTCCACAGGTCGGCGAAGGCGGTCTCGACCGGGGAGCGCTGGTCGGGGCGGGCGCCGTGCAGGACGGCGATCAGCCGTTCGCAGATCGGGGCGACCTCGGCCGGCCGGCGGCCGAGCGGGCCGTCGAACTGGTCGTCGAAGAGGAAGTAGAACCCCATCAGGTCGGCCGCCAGGGCGAGTTCCTCCGGTCCGGCGTCCGGGTAGCCGAGCGCGGCGAGGTCGACCACCTCCCAGTGGGCGTAGCCCGGGTGGTCGGCGTCGGGGAGCAGCGGGTGGCGGACCAGCCAGTCGCGGTGCACCGCGGTGGCGTACGGGCCGTGCGGACTGCGGCGGTGCGGGAACGGGATCTGAAGTGAGGTGTCGTCAGACATCGGACTCCCGGTGCAGCGGTGGGTGGGGGCGCTTGTGGTTCGAGCACTGAGTGTGGGGGGAGTTGACGCGGCGGGGCGCGGGGGGTGAGGGTGGTTGCGCAAGATCATCCGCGCCTCGCGGGCCGTAGGGTATCTGATGTAATGATCGGACGTTAGGGATATAGGGCAATTGCCCTTGGCAAGCCGTCCGAACCCTCGCCGTCCGCCCCAGCCTGCGCGAATGCCGCACAGCGAGCCCTACACGGCGCTAACCTCGGCTCCACGAACAGTAGTGACGGGCCGGCTCCCCGCGCGTGGCGGGGCGGAGCCGCGAGCGGGTGAGGCGGAGGCGCGACGGTGACCGATCAGGGCAACGAACTTCGGACGGGAACCGGTTCCGAACGGGACGAGGACGGCCCCGCGCCCCGGGTCAGGCTTCGCGACCGCGACACCGAACTGCGCTCCGTGGAAGCGGCCGTCGACCGGCTCTGCCGGGAGTTCGCCGCCGGCGGCACCGAGATCGGCGAACTCCTCGCCTTCTCCGGCCGCCCCGGCATCGGCAAGACCAGCCTGCTGCACGAGGTCCGACGGATCGCCAGCCTGCGCGAGGGCGCCACCGTGCTCTTCGCCCGCGGCGGCGAACGGCAGTTCAAGGAGCCCTACCACGTGCTCCGCCAGCTCCTCCAGCCCGTCCTGACCCGGCTGGAGGCCGACGAGTTCAGCCAGGTCATGGGCACCTGGGAGGAGGTCGTCGGACCGGCCATGGGCCTCAAGCAGCCCAAGGCCGGCGCCCGCCGCCTCGACCCCCAGGGCGTCCGCGACGGCCTCGACTACGTCCTCACCCAGCTCGCACCGCGCCGCGCACCGATGGTGATGATCGTCGACGACCTGCACTGGGCGGACGCCGAATCCCTCTCCTGGCTCGCCAAGTTCGCCGTCCGCTCCGGCGAACTGCCCGTCCTGCTGGTGTTCGCCTTCCGCGAGGACGAGAACGACTGGTTCGGCGAGACCCACGAACTGCGCCGCGGCGTCCTGGGCCTGGCGAGCCGCAAGCACGAACTCAGCCGGCTCACCCTGAACTCCGTCTCCGACATGATCCGCGCCGAACTCGGCGACCGGGCCGAGGACGCCTTCTGCTACGAGTTCTGGAACGTCGTCAACGGCAACCCCTTCGAGGCCGTCGCCCTGCTCGACCAGGTCCGCGACCAGGAGCTCGAACCCGTCGAGGAGAACTCCCGGCAACTGCGCGAACTCGCCGTCGACGCCACCGGGATGACCCTCAAGAGCTGGCTGGACCGGCTAGGCCCCGCCACCCTGCGCTTCGCCTGGGCCTGCGCCATGCTCGGCACCGACATCCGGATCGACCTGGTCACCCGGATCTCCACCCAGAGCGGCGAGGGCGCCCGCGAGTCCATCAAGCAACTGCGCAAGCAGCGCGTGCTCACCCAGGCCCCCAACGGCAACCTCGAGTTCGTCCACCCGCTGATCGCCAGCTCGATCTACAACACCATGCCGGAGGCCACCCGCCTCGGCATGCACGGCATCGCCGCCGTCGAGATCGAGAACGCCGGACTCGGCCTGCTCGCCGCCTCCCGCCACCTGGTCGAGACCCACTCCGGCGAGGGCGACGACCGGATCGTCAAGAAGCTGCGCCGCGCCGCCGTCGAGCACCAGCTGATCGGCGCCCCCGAAGCCGCCCAGCGCTGCCTGCACCGGGCGCTCAACGAGCCGCCCGCCGACGACATCAAGGCCGAGGTGCTGTACGAACTCGGCTGCTCCGCGCTGCTCACCGACCCCGGCGCCACCGTCAACCAGCTCAGGCTCGCCCTCGACCCCGACGAGGGGCCGCTGCGCCCCGAACTGCGGGTGGACGCCACCTTCCGGCTCTCCGAGGTGCTCGCCCGCAGCGGTGAGCTGGGCCAGGCCGCCCTGGTCTGCCAGGAGGAGGCGGAGCAGACCACCGACCCGGTCCGGCGCCAGCGGCTCCAGGCGGCCTCGTTCATGTGGCACGCCTTCCGCAAGGCCGAGGAGAACGGGCCCGAACGCTCCCGTCGGCTGGAGCAGCTCTACCTCAACCTGGCCGGCCGGGAGGCCGCCGACCGGGCCGTGCTGGTGATGCGCGCCTGGGACCTCACCCTGCGCGGCGAACCCTCCACCGACGCGCTCGCGCTGGCCGACGAGGTCCTGGACGGCGGCCGGCTGCCCAAGGGCCTCGGCTGGACGGACACCACCTGGGGCTTCGAACTGCCCTCGATGCTCTGCCTCACGTACATCTACAACGACCGGATCGCCCAGGCCGAGCGGCTGGCCGCGGACGCCATCATCCAGTTCGAGCTGGCCGGTTGGAGCGGCGCCCACCGGGGCTTCGCGTACTTCCTGATGGGGCTGGCCCGGTTCCGCCGCGGACTGCTCGCCGAGGCCGAGGACTTCCTGCGCCGGGCCTACCGGATCTCCGAGCGGATCGGTGCCAAGCTGCCGCTGGCCTGGGACGCCGTCGGCGTGCTGGTGGACACCCTGATCGCCCGCGGCCGGGTCGACGAGGCCTGGGAGCTGGCCAACGAGTTCGGCTTCCACCCGCCGTACCACGCGACGGCCATGGTGCTGCCGGACGCGGCCTCGCTGTACGGCAAGCTGCTGGTCGCCAAGAAGCGGCACGCCGGTGCGGCCGCCGCGCTCACCGAGGCCAGGTCGCAGCTGGAGGTGCGCGGCTGGCGCAACACCGTCTGGGCGCCCTGGGCCGGGCACCTGGCCATCGCGATCTCGGCCGACGAGCCGGAGCGTGCCCGCGAGTACGCCCAGAAGGCCGTCGACGACGCCCGCAGGTTCGGCACCGCCTCGGCGATCGGCAGCGCGCTGCGGTTGCAGGCCCGGATCGCGGACGGCCAGCAGGCGGTGGAGCTGCTGGAGCAGGCCGTGGAGCACCTCGGGCAGTCCCCGGCCGGGTACGAGCACGCCGTCGCGCTGGTCGAGCTCGGCGCGGCGCAGCGCCGGGTCGGGCGGCTGGAGGACGCCCAGGAGTACCTGTACCAGGGCATCGAACTGGCCCAGCACTGCTCGGCGGAGCGGCTGGTCGACCGGGCCCGGCGGGAGCTGGCCAACTACGGCCTGCGGCCCAACCGGCTGGGGGTGCACGACTTCCAGGAGACGCTGGAGGCGCTCAGCGGGCCGGAGCGGGACGTCGCCGACCTGGCCGTCAAGGGCGTGCCGCCGCAGCGGATCGCGGAGCGGCTCGGGGTGCACCTGAGCCTGGTCAACCGGCGGCTGGCGGCGGTCTACCGCAAGGCGGGCACCGGGCCGGACGGGCTGGCCTCGGCGCTCGGGCTGCGGCCGGAGCCGGGCCAGGAGCCGGGCCAGGAGCCGGGGGAGTAGCGGAGCGGTAGCGGGGGGCAGGGGGCGTCCGGGCGGCGCGCGTCCGGCGTACGGTGCCCGGCGGCCGGTGGCGTCCGGGCGGCGCGCGGTGGCGTGGGAGCGCCCCCGCCGGGGCCGCCCTCGCTAGGCTGACGGGCACCACGGGGGGGCCGCTGCGACGCCCCCCGGACGGATCGGGACACCGGGCGGAGGCGGCAGCGCCGTCGCCAGTGAGGAGCAGGCCATGGCGAGCGAGGCCACCAGTGTGCGCCGCGAACCCCTCGACCGCTCGGGCGCGGGCGCGGCGATCCAGCGCTGGACGCTGACCTCCGGCCCGTACGAGGCGAGCGTGCTCAACCTCGGCGCCACCCTGCACACCCTCACCGCCCCGGACCGGGCCGGCCGCCCGGCCCAACTGCTGCTCTCCACCGACGAGCTGGCGCAGATCCTCGGCCCGGCCCGCCACTACGGCACGGTGGTGGGCCGGTACGCCAACCGGATCGACGGCTCCGTCGTCACCGTCGACGGCGAGGACCACCCGCTGGCCCCGACCGGCGGCGGGGTCACCATCCACGGCGGGCCGGACGGCTTCGCCCAGCGGATGTGGGCGGCCGAGCCGGTCGACGGCGGGGTGCGGCTGCGGCTGCACAGCCCGGACGGCGACCAGGGCTTCCCGGGCGCACTGGACGTGACCGTCACGTACACCCTGTCGCACACCCCGGGCGAGGGCGGCGAGCTGGTGATCGACTACCGCGCCGTCACCACCAGGCCGACGGTCGTCAACCTGACCAACCACGCGTACTTCAACCTTGCGGGTGAGGGCGGCGGCGACGTCCTGGGCCACCTGCTCACCCTGGACGCCGACGATTACACCCCGGCCGACGAGCGGCAGATCCCGTACGGGCGGACCGAGCCGGTGGCCGGGACGCCCTTCGACTTCACCGTGGCCACCCCGATCGGCAAGTCGGTGCACGACGAGCACCCGCAGCTGGCCGGTCCGGGCGGCTACGACCACAACTGGGTGCTGCGCGCCCGACCGGCGGACGGCGGCCCGGCGCGGGCGGCGCTGCTGGAGGACCCGGTCAGCGGCCGCACCCTGGAGGTGCTCACCACCGAGCCGGGCGTCCAGGTCTACACCGCGAACAAGTTCCAGGGCGCGGTCACCGGCGCGCGCGGGGTGCCGTACGGGCCGTTCGCCGGGATCGCGCTGGAGACCCAGCACTTCCCGGACTCCCCGCACCACCCGGCGTTCCCGAGCACCGTGCTGCGGCCGGGGGAGGAGTTCCGCTCGACCACCGTGCTGCGGCTCGGGGTCAACTAGGGCCTGTCCGGCGGATCTTGGCAGATCAGCGCGCGGCGTTGGGCGCCCGGCTGGGCGTGCGCCCGAGTCGGCCTCGTACTGGACGTACTTGGGCGATTCGGGCGTGCGTCCAGGCGGGATGCCCGGCGTCGCGCGCCTGGCAAGATCCGCCGGACAGGCCCTAGCGGACGGCCCGGGCGGGGCCGGGGTCGGCCGGGGTCGGCCGGGGCCCGTCGAGGTCCCGGCGCATGCAGAGCCGGGGCCAGCGGTCGAGGCCGTGCTCGGCCTCCAGTCGGCGGATCCGGCGCAGGCCCGGGGTGAGCTCGTCCTCGCCGAGCGGGCGGAAGCCGCAGCGGGCGTAGTACGGGGCGTTCCAGGGGACGTCCGCGAAGGTGGTCAGGGTGAGCGCGGGGGCGTCGGTGTCCTCGGCGAGGTGCTCGATCAGGGCCCGTCCGATGCCCCGGCGGGCGTGGCCGGGGTGGACCGAGACCTGTTCGACGTGCAGCGCGCCGTCCACCGGTTCGGCCAGCAGGTAGCCGACGATCGTCCCGTCGGGGGCCTCGGCGGCCAGGGCGGTGCCGTGTTCCAGGTAGGCGGCCAGTTCCTCCGGGGCGGGGGGCTCGTCCGCGGCGATCTCCGGCATCCCGATCTCCGCGAACGGGGCTCCGGCGGCCCGCTCCAGCTCGGTCAGCAGGGGCAGTTCGTCCTTCTCGACGGCTCTGATGCGCATGCGTCCAGTCTGCTGCAAGCGGTTTCCGGCCACGGAGGGTGGCTGCACCGGTCACCCGGCTGGGACGAAGCGGACGGATGCGGACATCGCGCCGCGCCGTCCACTACCGTGCGGCCACGTCCAGGACACGCGGATGTAACGATCGCGGCTTCTTGCAGAAACTTGCTGCAAGACCTTTCCGTCGATCTTGCCCCGCTGTTAACTTCCTTCCCGAGCCCGACGGCAGCAACGGTGCGGTCGGCACGAGGCAGCCATTATGCGCCTGTCTCCGAACATCTCGGGCACCCCCACCCTCCTAGGAGTTCTCATGCGGCGTGGCATCGCGGCCTCTGCCCTCGTTGTGGCCCTCGCGGTCTCGATGGCTGCCTGTGGCAGCAGTGGCGGCTCCGGCTCCGACGGGAAGGCCGACGGCCCGGTCACCCTCACCTACTGGGACACGTCGAACGCCACCAACGAGGCTCCGAACTACCAGGAACTGGCCAAGAAGTTCGAGGCGGCCAACCCGAACATCAAGGTCAACTTCGTCAACGTGCCGTTCGACCAGGCGCAGAACAAGCTGCAGACCGCCATGGGGGCCAAGGGCGCGCCCGACGTGTTCCGCTCCGAGGTCGGCTGGACCGCCGCCTTCGCCAAGGCCGGCTTCCTGGAGCCGCTGGACGGCACCCCGGCCGCCGCCGACACCTCCGCCTTCCAGCCCAGCCTGATCCAGCAGGCCAGCTACGGGGGCAAGCTGTACGGCGTCCCGCTGGTCACCGACACCCTCGGCCTGCTCTACAACAAGGACCTCTTCGCCAAGGCCGGCATCACCGACGCCCCCAAGACCTGGGACGAGCTCAAGACCGACGCCGCCGCCGTCAAGGACAAGGCGGGCGTCGACGGCTTCTGGATGAAGGCCGCGGACGGCTACTACGCGATGCCGTTCCTGTTCGGCGAGGGCACCGACGCCGTCGACGCCGCCGCCAAGAAGATCACCGTCACCTCGCCCGAGGCCGTCAAGGGCATCGAGACCTACAAGTCGATGTTCACCTCGCCCGGCACCGCCAAGGCCGACGTCACCACCGACGCCTACGCCCACATGATGGACGCCTTCAACAGCGGCAAGGTCGCGGCGATCATCCAGGGCCCCTGGGAGATCACCAACATCTACAAGGGCTCCGCGTTCGCCGACAAGAAGAACCTCGGCATCGCCGCCGTCCCGGCCGGCTCCAGCGGCAAGGCCGGCGCCCCCACCGGCGGCCACAACATCGCCGTCTACGCCGGTGCCGACAAGGCCCACAAGGCCGCCGCGGAGAAGTTCGCCGCCTTCATGACCTCGGCCGAGAGCCAGGCCTTCATCGCGCAGAAGAACTCCACCCTGCCGACCCGCGCCGACGCCTACACCGCCGACGTCAAGGCCGACCCGGGCATCGCCGGCTTCCAGGCCATCCTCGGCAGCGCCAAGCCGCGCCCCGAACTGCCCGAGTACAGCTCGCTGTTCGACTCGCTCGGCACCAACCTCGGCAAGGCCGTCCAGGGCACCGGCACCCAGGACGCACTGAACACCGTGGCCACGGACTACGCCAAGCTCCTGCCGGGCTTCGCCAAGTAGTCCCCGCAGCCCGGCCCGCCGACCCCGGCGGGCCGGGCCGTCGGCTCCCCGAGGCCGTCGGTTCCCGCGAACCGCCGGCCTCCCCGAGAACCCCCGAGAAGGTGCAAACGATGTCAGTCGCCGTGCAGGGCGCCACCGGCAAGGGCAGCCGGGAGCGCGATCAGCGTCCGGGTCCGCTGGAGCGCCTCAAGCGCTCCTACGCCAAGCACTGGTACGCCTACGCGATGATCGCACCGGTGGTGCTGGTGCTCGCGGTGCTGGTGTTCTACCCGCTCGTCGAAGGCGTCTGGCTCACCCTCACGGACGCCAACAGCCTCAACGTCGCCCGCAAGATCGGCGTCAACGAGATCCCGGCCAGCTACCAGTACGTCGGCTTCCACAACTACGCCGACATCCTCTGGGGCCCCGGCTCGTACGACCGCTTCTGGTCCCACTTCGTGTGGACCATCGCCTGGACGGCCGTCTGCGTCAGCCTGCACTACACCCTCGGCCTCGGGCTGGCCGTGCTGCTCAACAAGAAGCTGCGCGGACGCGCGGCCTACCGGATGCTGCTGATCCTCCCGTGGGCCGTGCCGACCTTCGTCACCGTCTTCTCCTGGCGGCTGATGCTCTCCGACGGCGGCGTCGTCAACACCGTGCTCTCCACGCTGCACCTGCCCGAGCCCGGCTGGCTCACCGACCCGTGGGCGCAGAAGGCGGCCGCGATCCTGGTCAACACCTGGGCCGGCGTGCCGTTCATGATGATCTCGCTGCTCGGCGGCCTCCAGTCGATCCCGGCCGAGCTGTACGAGGCCGCCGAGATGGACGGCGCCACCCGCTGGCAGCAGTTCCGCCACATCACCCTGCCCGGGCTGCGCTCCGTGTCCTCGACCGTCGTGCTGCTCGGCGTGATCTGGACGTTCAACCAGTTCAACGTCATCTTCCTGCTGTTCGGCAACGGCGCCCCGGACGCCCAGCTGCTGGTCACCTGGGCCTACCGCCTGGGCTTCGGCCAGATCCCCCGGGACTACGCCGGGTCCGCCGCGTACGGCGTGATCCTGCTGTCCATCCTGATCGTCTTCACCGCCTTCTACCGGCGCTGGCTCGCCCGCAACGAGCAGGCCAACGGCTAGGGGCTCGTCCCCCCCAGGCCCCGGACCCAGTTGACCCACGAAGGCAGGTAACCCGATGAGCACCACCACCGAACGCCCCGCCCCCGCGGCGGCCGCGGCCCCGGCCGCCCGCCCGGCGAAGTTCCGGCCGCGCGGCGAGAGCAGCCCGCTGTCCAAGGCGCTGTCCCACGGCGTCCTGATCCTCGCCAGCCTGATCGCGCTGTTCCCGATCGCGTGGATCCTCTTCGTCTCGCTCGGGCCGGACAAGAACGACTACCTCCACCCCGGTGACATCTTCGGCAAGATCACGCTGTCGAACTACCAGAAGGTGTTGGGCGACACCGACTTCTTCACCTGGTTCGGCAACTCCCTGCTGGTCGCCGGGGTGACCACGGTGTTCGGCGTGCTGCTCGCCGCCACCGCCGGGTACGCCGTGTCCCGGATGAAGTTCCCCGGGCACAAGCCGCTGATGTGGTCGCTGCTGGTCACCCAGATGTTCCCGATCGCGGTGCTGATCGTGCCGATGTACACCATGCTCTCCGCGCTCGACCTGCTGGACAGCTACGCCGGGCTGATCCTGGTCTACTCCACCACCACCGTGCCGTACTGCGCCTGGCTGATGAAGGGCTACTTCGACACCATCCCGGTGGAGATCGACGAGGCCGGCCGGGTCGACGGGCTCAGCCCGTTCGGCACCTTCTGGCGGCTGGTGCTGCCGCTCGCCCGCCCCGGCCTGGCGGTGGCCGCGTTCTACTCCTTCCTCACCTACTGGGCCGAGGTGCCGTTCGCCTCCACCTTCATGCTCAGCTCGGACAAGTACACGCTGGCCGTCGGCCTGCAGAGCTTCGTCAGCGAGCACGACGCCCAGTGGAACCTGATGGCCGCCACCGCCGTGCTGATCGCGATCCCCTCCGCGGCCTTCTTCTACCTGGTGCAGCGCCACCTGGTCACCGGCCTGACCGCCGGTGCCTCCAAGTCGTAACGCTCCCAGGCCCCTTGCTTCCCAGCGCTCCTCCGATCCCCAAGGGATACCGTCCATGACCCAGAACCTGGCCGACACCTCCCGGCCTGCCGCCGACACCGCTCACGAGGCGGCCGCCCCGGCTCCTGTGCGTGGCGGCGCGTCCAGAGACTGGTGGCGGGACGCGGTCATCTACCAGGTGTACCCGCGCAGCTTCGCCGACTCCAACGGGGACGGCATGGGCGACCTGCCCGGCATCCGCAGCCGCCTGCCGTACCTGCGGGACCTCGGCGTGGACGCCGTCTGGCTCTCCCCCTTCTACGCCTCGCCGCAGGCCGACGCCGGCTACGACGTCGCCGACTACCGCGCCGTGGACCCGATGTTCGGCACCCTGCTGGACGCCGACGCGCTGATCCGGGACGCCCACCTGCTCGGCCTGCGGATCATCGTCGACCTCGTCCCCAACCACTCCTCGGACCAGCACGAGTGGTTCCAGCGCGCCCTGCGCGAGGGCCCCGGCTCCCCGCTGCGCGACCGCTACCACTTCCGCCCCGGCAAGGGGGAGGACGGCGAACTGCCGCCCAACGACTGGGAGTCCATCTTCGGCGGCCCGGCCTGGACCCGCACCGAGGACCCGGACGGCACCCCCGGCGACTGGTACCTGCACCTGTTCGCCCCCGAGCAGCCCGACTTCAACTGGGAGAACCCGGCCGTCGCCGACGAGTTCCGCTCGATCCTGCGGTTCTGGCTGGACATGGGCGTGGACGGCTTCCGGATCGACGTCGCCCACGGCCTGGTCAAGGCCCCCGGCCTGCCCGACCTCGGCGGCTCCGACCAGCTCAAGCTGCTCGGCAACGACGTCATGCCGTTCTTCGACCAGGACGGCGTGCACGAGATCTACCGCAGCTGGCGCCGGATCCTCGACGAGTACCCGGGGCAGCGGATCGGCGTCGCCGAGGCCTGGACCCCGACCGTCCAGCGCACCGCCAACTACGTCCGCCCCGACGAGCTGCACCAGGCCTTCAACTTCCAGTACCTGGGCACCGGCTGGGACGCCACCGCGCTGCGCGAGGTGATCGACCTCTCGCTCGACTCGATGCGCCCGGTCGACGCCCCCACCACCTGGGTGCTGTCCAACCACGACGTCACCCGGCACGCCACCCGGTTCGCCAACGAGCCCGGCCTCGGCACCCAGATCCGCACCCCCGGCGACCGCGCGCTCGGCCTGCGCCGCGCCCGTGCCGCCACCCTGCTGATGCTCGCGCTGCCCGGCTCCGCGTACGTCTACCAGGGCGAGGAGCTCGGCCTGCCGGACGTCACCGACCTGCCCGACGAGGTCCGCCAGGACCCGTCCTTCTTCCGCCAGGCCGGCCAGGACGGCTACCGCGACGGCTGCCGGGTGCCGATCCCGTGGTCCGGCACCGAGGCCCCGTACGGCTTCGGACCGGCCGCCGGCGGGCCGTCCTGGCTGCCGCAGCCCGCCGAGTGGGCCGGGCTCAGCGTCGAGGCGCAGACCGGCGACCCGTCCTCCACCCTGGAGCTCTACCGCAGCGCGCTGGCCGTGCGTAGGGCGCAGCCCGACCTCGGCGCCGGCACCGGGGTCGAGTGGCTGGACGCCCCCGAGGGCACCCTCGCCTTCGGGCGCGGCTCCTTCGTCTGCACGGTGAACACCACCGGCGAGCCGGTGCGGATACCCGCCCCCGGCCGGCTGCTGCTCTCCTCGAGCGAACTCGGGGTGGACGGCGGCGAGACCGTGCTCGCACCGGACAGCACCGGCTGGTGGGCGGTCTGACGTGGGTGCAATAGGCTCTGGGCCCGTGACTACGGCGCGACTCTCAGACATCGCGGCGCAGGCGGGGGTCAGCGAAGCCACCGTCTCCCGCGTGCTCAACGGCAAGGCGAACGTCTCCGCGGCCACCAGGCAGACCGTCCTGGCGGCGCTCGACGTGCTCGGCTACGAGCGGCCGACCCGGCTGCGCCAGCGCAGTGCGGGCCTGATCGGGCTGATCACACCGGAGTTGAGCAACCCGATCTTCCCCGCGCTGGCCCAGGTGATCGAGCAGGTGCTGAGCCGGCACGGGTTCACCCCGGTGCTGTGCACCCAGACGCCCGGCGGGTCCACCGAGGACGAACTGGTCGAGATGCTGGTCGACCGGGGGGTGGCGGGCATTGTCTTCGTCTCCGGGCTGCACGCCGACTCCACGGCCGACCACGACCGCTACGCCCGGCTGTCCGGGCGCGGGGTGCCGTTCGTGCTGATCAACGGCTACAGCGAGAAGATCGAGGCGCCGTTCATCTCGCCGGACGACCGCTCCGCGATGTGGATGGCCGTCCAGCACCTGGCCGAGCTCGGGCACGAGCGGATCGGCCTGGCGGTCGGGCAGCGGCGGTACGTGCCGGTGCTGCGCAAGATCGAGGGCTTCACGGCGGCGATGCGCGAGGTGCTCGGGCGCAGCCGGGAGGAGGCCGAGGACCTCGTCCACCACACGCTGTTCAGCGTGGAGGGCGGGCACGCGGCGGCCGGCGCCCTGCTCGACAAGGGCTGCACGGCGATCGTCTGCGGCAGCGACATGATGGCGCTCGGCGCGATCCGGGCGGTCCGCCAGCGCGGGCTGTCGGTGCCGCAGGACGTCTCGGTGGTCGGCTTCGACGACTCGCCGCTGATCGCCTTCACCGAGCCGCCGTTGACCACCATCCGCCAGCCGGTCGAGGCGATGGCGACGGCGGCGGTGGACGCGCTGCTGGAGGAGGTCGGCGGGAACTCCGCCCAGCGCGGGGAGTTCATGTTCCAGCCGGAGCTGGTGATGCGCGGGTCCACCGGGGCCTGCGCGCGCTGAGAACGGGTGGTCCGGGCGGACCGGGCCGACCGACGGGCCCCGGAGGGCGGTTGCTCTCCGGGGCCCGTCGGCGTGCGGTGCCCGGGGGCGGTCGGTCCGGATCTGTCAGATCGGCCGGTCCGGTCGGCCGGCGGTCGGTCGGACCTGCTGGGTGTACGGGCACGGCGGGGGGGCGCGCGCGGGGCGGGCGGCGCGGCGGCGGGCATGGGCTGCGCCCCGCCGGCGCCCCCCCGGCGGGTTACCCGCCCCCCCCCGGGGCCCGACGGCCCGCGAGGACGCGTTCGCCGCCTTCGACC